>JAGGZT010000043.1 GCA_021161905.1 Acidobacteriota bacterium
CCTCATCACCGTATAGGCGATGAAACGGGAATCAGGGGAGAAGCTGAAATCGCCGCCGAATATCCCGCCGATATCCGCATCGACCAGTATCTCCGGTTTTCCTCCCTTCTTGGGGATGATGGCGATCTTCCTTTTCCCGATGTAGTAAGCGATCTTCTTCCCATCGGGCGAGAACTTGGGGTGGAACTCCTGCTCGGGCGAGTTGGTAAGCTGGGTCTCCTTTCCGGTTAGGGCATCGGCGATGAAGATATCATCGTTTCCGTTCCGCGCCGAGGTGTAGACGATGGTCCGGGAATCCGGGGCAAAGCTCACCTCCTTTTCCCTGCTCGGCGTCCTCGTGATCCGCCGTTTGTACTTCCCCTTGCTGTCCATCACGAATACCTCGCCCCGCACGATGAAGGCGATCTTCTTCCCATCGGGTGATAGGGCGAACTCGGAGACATCGTTCCCCAGTTTCTTCTTCACCACCAGGTTTTCCTTGAGGTCGCTTGCGATCTCGATCGGCACCTCGCGCGTCTTCCCGGTTTTAAGGTCGGTGGTGTAGATGCGGAAGTTGTGCTCGTATGCCAGGTACCTTCCGTTAGCCGAGATCGATGGGTTAAGCACCCCATCCTTCTTGAAGTGGGTGATCTCCCGGAGCGCTCCCTTCTCTATCCCCTTTTCCCAGATGTTATAAACACCGCGCTTCGATCTGTCGGAGGTGAAGTAGAAGGTCTTTCCATCCGGGGCGAAGAGGGGATAGGAATCGTTCCCCTCGTATTCGGTGAGCTTGCGGAGCTTCTTTGTTTTGAGATCGTAAAGCCAGATCTCTGCGCTGAAGCTTCCCCGGTATCCCTTCCGCCACCAGAAAGCGGTTGCCTCCGTTCCCTCGGTGAAGATGATGTATCTCCCATCTGGTGAGACCTTGCCGTTAGCCAGGGTGGTGAAGAAGCCGGGTATCACCCGCTTCGGTGTTCCTCCAGCCACGGGCACGAGGTAGAGACTGCTTCTGTTCTCCCGGTTCGATTGGAAGAGGATGTACTTGCCGTCCGGGGTGAACGAGGTGGCGATGTCGTTTGCGGAGTGGAAGGTGAGCTGTCGGGGGATGCCTCCCTCCCTTCTCACGATGAAGACATCGTAGTTCCCGCACCTGTTCGAGCTGAAGGCGATGTATTTGCCGTCCGGGGAGAATATCGGCGAGCGGTCGTAGGCGATGTGGTCGGTGATCCTCGTCGCCTTTCCTCCCTCTCTTCCTACCACGAAGATATCGCCGAGGTAGGAGAAGGCGATGTACCTCCCGTCCGGGGATAAGGCGGGGTAGCGGGCTCCAACCGCCTTATCCAGGGGGAAGGCGGAGATGGAGGAAAGGACCATCAAGATGGCTACCACTAAACCGTATCTCTTCATCGCTCCTCCTTTCTTTTGCTTTTTCATCCGAATCTACCACCATCACTCGATTTAGGAAAGAGATTTCTGAACGGTAAGAAGCTTTAAGACCCCTCAGCGTTCAAAACTTCTCCCGCTAAGTCGGGGGCTCCTGGTGGGAATAAAGGGAGGGTAGGGTTCACTTTTTACCTGATAGGATGGGGATAAACGCTTTTTAGGAGGAAGGATGTTTTCCTCTACCCTGGGAGGTCCAGCTCTCCCTTACAGAATTGGCTAAGAGCCTTGATATTATGCTCCGCCATCTGTTGAAGTCCTGTAAGACTTAGCCTTTTACAAATCTCAAGCGCTTCTTTATAGGCTTTGTATGCCCTTCTGCAGTTTTCCCTTTTATCTTCCACCTTGGCGAGAGTGTGGTAAGCGCTTCCCAGGTTGTACTGTGTCGTTGCGTATTCGTAGGGGTATTTTTCGATGGTAAAGACCTTAAGAGCTTCGTTAAAGGCATTGATTGCCTTAATGCAGTTTCCCCTTTTATTTTCCACCTCGGCGAGAGTTAAGTAAGCGTTTCCCAGGTTGTTCTGTGTCCCTGCGTAATCGTAGGGATATTTTTCTATGGTATAGACCTCAAAAGCTTGGTTATAGGCGTTGATTGCCTTTGTGCAGTTTTCCCTTTTATTTTCCACCTCGGCGAGAGTTCCGTAAGCGGTTCCCAGGTTGTACTGTGTCAATGCGTACTCGTAAGGAAATTTTTCTGGGGTATAAACCTTGAGTGCTTTTTTAAAAGCGGAGACGGCAATCTTTAGATACCCTGGTTTCCTTAATATCTTCCCTGCAATGTAAGCTTGTACCCCAACATTGACTAACGCCTCAGGGTCGTTGACAAATATAGCGGTCATCTCCTTAAAGAAGTTCTCCACCGGGTCTATCTTCTCTTCCACTACCCGCTCGAGGTAAGCCTCCTCAACCCGGCACTCTTCATCCCCCATAAGCTCTATGAACCCGTTCTTCTCCAGGTTCTTGAACCATTCCTGCCATTGGTAGGGCTTCCCTTCTATTCCATCTTTCTTTTGACAGACCAGCTTCACCCTCTCGGTGGAATATATATCCCTCTCCCGGTAGATGCCCGCTAAATGGAGGCGCTTGAGAGAAAGTAGGATTCCCCTTTCTTCCGGTTGCAGGGATTTGAACCGATTACTCATCACAACGAGGGGGAGAAAGATGGAGCCGATAGTGCCATCAAAGCTCTCTGGTAGCTCGTCCTTTCCCGTCTCTTTTGCTATCTTCTCCCCCTCCTCCCGAGATACCTTGGGGATCTCTATGGGGTCGCCAAATGTTAAGGAGAGCTTCTCCTCCAGCTTCTTCCATATCTGCTCGTATTCCGGACCAGAACGGCAGGTGGCGATTATCGGGATCTTTCGTTTCAAAAATTCGCTAATGAGATATTCGAAGTTCTGCTTCCCCACGAACTTGTTTAGGTCGTCGAGAAAGAGAACCCCCTTACCCCGAAGGGGAGGGATAAGGAAATCCTCCGGTTTGATATCCCCCACCTCGGGGATTAAGACCTTGTGGCTCTTCAATTCCAGAAGCGCTTGATAGATGGACCTCGTTTTTCCTGCTAAGGGGTTGCCTGTTATGAGGACATTCTGGTTGTTTATTATTTTATCCTTAATGAGCTCATCGCACTCCCTTTTATGATAGTATTCGTTAAAACCGTATCGTTCCTTGTTCCCTCTTTGTTCTAATATTTCCTCTGGCTTTAGCTCTGATCCCTTTTTCCAGACAACCTTATAATACTTTTTGAGTTTGTCTTTTTTCTCCTTTCGTTTCCGCCAAAAGTATCTGATAGGTTCGATTAATATGAAGGGGAGAAACGCTAATATAATCCAAGGAAGCCATTTATAGTAAGGTTTAAGCCTTGCATATAGATCGTAGAAAAATCGGGGGATTAGCTCGAGGATAGAGATGGCGATTTTCATAATAGCCCCTCCTTATAGCTTTCCTATCTGCTGAGGGCGAGGCTCTCTAAAGATGGGAATAATTCTTTGCTACTCTTAAAAGAACCCCTTCCCCTATTCCCCAGATGGAAGGTGGAAACAAAAAGCACTATTCTTTTCCTTTTTCCTTAATCCCTTTCCGATAAGAAATTTACCAAGCAAAATAAATCCCGCTTTTTCTCCCTTGTTAGATGATTTTACCTATTTATTACCGGATGGACCTTCCCCCTGTCAATGAATTTTTACACCCCGCCCCAAAAGAAAATAAGGGGAAAGAGGGATACCCCCATCCCCCTCTTTTGCTCCTCTGCTTGAATTGTAAGAAGAACGAAAAATGAGACAGGCTCTGAGCTATTTCTTCTTAAGATCGTTTAAGATTTTCACCAGAACCTTCTTCCCTTTTTTCTCAAAAGCAAGCCCCGCCTTCCGGTAGGCGCCGTCTATGGCAACCAGTGCCATTATTTGTTCATCGGGATGCTCTATGGTCCTCGCTATCTTCAGCGCCCGATAAAGTAGATCGCTTGCTTTATCCTTCTTCCCCGCCTCGGCATATTTGCTCGCGATCTCTGTTATCACCTCCACCTTGGTGGCGTCGTTGGGTGCCCTCTTGATCACCTTGTAGGCTTCACCGTATGCTCCCAGCTGGAGGTACACATCACATATCTCTTTCCCCGCGAAGGAAGGAAGCTCCCCGGTGGACGCGGACGCCCGCTGGAGGACATCTAAAGCCCTCTCCTTTTCCCCCATCTCCCCATAAACGGCAGCTATCCAAATGAGGGCTCTGGTCTTGCCCCAACTGTCTTTTCTTTTCTCGATTAAACCAAGAGCTTCACTTAGATTCTTCTTCGCTTTATCCTTCTCGCCTATTTCGTTCTCCATATCCGCTATATCGATCAACTTCTCTCCCTTGAGAACAGGATCTTGGATAACATTCACCATCTTATAGGCTTTCCTCGTGATCTCGATCGCTTTATCCCTTTCCCCCGATTTCACACAACTTTTGGCTATCTCCCTTAAGGCGCGAGTCTTGAGTGGAAAGTCATCAGGTAGCTTTTGGGCTATCGTGAAGGCTTCATCATATCTCCTCGTTTTTGTGTATCCCCGAACCAGGTTTAATAATGCTTCGGTTTTATCCTGAGGCGGTTTGATCTCTTCGGCTATCTTCGCCATTTCGGCTAATATCTCATCCGCTTTGTCCCTCTCGCCCATCTCTAAATAGACTCCGAGTATAGACCACAACCGCGAGCTTTTCTTGGATAGATCGTTTCCTTCCTCGGCTGTTTCCCGTGCCCGGGCGAGGTTCAATATCTTTCTTGGGAGGTTCAAAAGGAGATGGGCGAGCGAGAGGATAGAAAGAAAATGTAGAACGGGTGTTCCTCCTTCCGTCGGTGTCGTGGTGATAAAAACCCTCCCCGAAGGGAGGGGAAGCCTTGATAATGATGCGAGGTGAGGGAGAGCTTTAATCCCAGGTTATCTTGTAGTCCCAGTAGAGTGTGGATACCCATATCTGCTTAACGATGGAATATGTCCCTTCCTGCCCTGGCTGAAGGGTGGATGGCGTGGTATAAGAGAAGGCAGAGGCAAAGGGCACGGTATCGGTCTGATTGTAATAGAAGTAGAAGGTGATCTTCACATTGCGGGCAACGCCGTCCCCGATGTTCTTCACCGAACCGGATATGCTCCAGTATCCACTGAGAATATCTCCCACTATTAGCGGGTCTTTGGTTAGTACACAGTTAGCCTGCGGAGGTGGTGCGGTGGGAGTGCTTGGCGTGCTTCCAGAATCGGAGCAGGAGGAAGAAAGAAACAACATCAATAATAATCCTAATGCCAAAAGTTTCTTTCTCATCGCTCCTCCTTTTTGTTGGTTTGCAATTCGTCCTACCCATCATCTGTAGTTATAAGCTTTAGGAATGTCATCTTTTGTCAGGAGGAGGTTTTTTGTGGTTTTTAAGGGGAAATTTTGGTGGGAAGCGATAAAAAAGAAGGGGCGGAATTACCGCCCCCTTTTGTCTATACCCGGGAGAAAACCGGTTGTAAGGTTCGCTTCTCCCTATTTAACCGGTCCCCTCCCCAGGTAGCAAAGGAAGAAATCCGTTATTCGATGGAAGAGGGTGATCATACTCTCATCCCGGGAGAAGCCGTGCCGTTCCTTGGGGTAGATCATCACCTCGAAGTTGTACTTCTTGGCATCGATCAGCTTCTGGATCAGCTGTACCGTATCCTGGAAGTGGACATTGTTATCCGCCATCCCATGGACGATGAGTAGATGCCCCTTCAACTTATCCGCATAAGTGATGGGAGAGCTTATCTCGTATGCCTTCTCGTTTTCCTTGGGGAAACCGAACCGCTGGGTGGTGTACCAGAGGTTGTAGTTTCGCCAGTCGTTCACCGCTGCCACCGAGCCGCCTGCTTTGAATACATCCGGTCTCTTGAAC
>JAGGZT010000044.1 GCA_021161905.1 Acidobacteriota bacterium
CCAAACTACGGAGATGATTTGTGATATAATTAAACAAAAATCAATCTCTGTTATAGAAAATAAGATGATGAAAGGGAGGTTTTAGATGGCGATTATAAAAAAGAGACCTTCAACCTTCTCCCGGTTCTGGGCGGTTGAGCCCTTTGCTCGAGAAATAGAGCACATCTTTCAGGAAGTCTTTGGAAGAAGCTCAGTAAAAGAGGGGAAGCCTTACGAAATGTCTTGGGCTCCCCCTATCGAGGTAGCGGAAAAGAAAGATAAATACATTGTCCGCGCAGAACTTCCTGGAGTGGGAAAAGAGGATATCAAGATATCACTAAAGGAAAACACCTTAATCATACAAGGTGAAAGAAAGGTAGAAGAAGAGCACAAAGATGCCACCTTTTACTGTTGCGAGGTAAACTACGGAAGCTTCTACCGGGAGATAGAACTTCCCTTCCCGGTGAAAGAAGATAAGGTGGATGCGGAATTTAAAAACGGTATTCTTACCATAAACCTCCCCAAGGAGGAAAAACCGAAGGGAAAAACAATTCCCATCAAGGTGAAATAGGGACGGGTCTCCTTCAAAGTAGAAAACATCCCTTTCCTCAAAAGGAGGAAAGAAAGAAGGATGTTTTTATCTATCTGGCGGATTATCTTCCTCCTCCTCAATCCCGGGAAGGAGAGGCGTTTCCTCGGGAAGGGCGCCTGCCGTCTCTATTCCGGTTAAGCCGGTGGTGAATCTATCCTCGATCCTGGTAAGCCTCCGCGCTGCTTCGTCGTACTTGTTCTTGGAGTTGGTCAAATGGCGTCCCAATACATCGAACTCCTCCCGAAATCGAGATAACTCTCCCCGAAGCCGAGCGAGATGGGTAAGTATTTCCTTAGACTTCTTTTCTATCTCAAGCCCCTTTAAACCAAGAACTATTGTCTGGAGATAGGCGTAGAAGGTATTGGGGGAGACAGGGATCACCTTACGCTTCAAAGCGTAAGAGAAAACCCCTTCTCCCTTTCCCTCATCCTTTATTATGGTTTCATAATAGACATTCTCTGCTGGAATATACATCAAGGCGAATTCATAAGTTCCCTCGTCAGGAAGAATGTATTTGGACGATATAGAATCGATATGACGCTTCACATCGCGGAGGAACGCCTTTCTCGCCTCTTTCTTCTCCTCGTCAGTGGTGGACTCGATGATCCGGCGAAAGTTCTCCATAGGGAATTTAGAGTCGATAGGGACCATACCCTTGCCGATAAAAACCACTGCATCTACCTTTTCTCCATTCTTGAAGGTGTACTGTTCCTTGTAGTAATCCCGAGGGAGGATCTGAGAAAGAAGCTCACCCAAGAGAAACTCCCCCAACCCTCCGCGGAATTTCGGGGCGCGGAGCATCTTCTCCAGAGTGCTTATATTCTTGCCCACATCGTATATCTTCTCCGTCGCCTCGGTAAGGGCACCCATCCGCCGGCTAACATCTGCCAATACCTTGGTGGATTCATCAAGCCTGTTACCTACCTGACCGGTTATCTCCTTGAGCTCCCGGGAAACCGTGGTGGAAAGCTCGGTAAGGCTCTTCCCCATCTGCTCTCTTAAGCTATCGAGCTGTTGTTGAAGTAGAGAAAGCGCCTGGTACTCCTCACCTTTTCTTCCCCTGAGGAAGATGATTAAAAGGGAGATAAAAACAGCCCCGCCAATAGCGATCGCCACCAAATAAGAAAAGCCTAATCCGCTCTCCCCCATCATTCCTCACCACATTGAAACTTGATCATCCTTATTATCGCCGCTTTACATACGGGGCAGAAATCAGGAGCATTGGTACTTCTCATCCGGCAGAGATAATAGGGGCGATACATTCCATGCTTTAGATAACCCGCTCCTTCAAACAGCCCTACCATACCCTGATATTTCTTGTCGTTAGGGGTAGGAATGGGGATGCCAGGGGTCAAGAAACGCCGCCATTTAAGCTTAGTGGGATCGGTACAGATGGTGATGTTTGGCTCCCAGGGCTCAACATCGGTGCGATAAAAACCGGAATAAGTCTCAAGGTCATACTCATCAGCAAGCCCGGCAAAGGCGTGCCCCAATTCGTGAATGAACACACCAGGGGTAGTATCAGCAGCGAAGATGGAGTAAAAGTTGAAAATCCCCCCTCCACCATAACGCCTGGTGTTGACAAGAATCACTATCTGATCGTAGGGGGCATTAGAAGCGATATCCCGGATCGCCCGGTTCTCTGGGGAGGTCATATAGCGAGCTATACCGAAGGTATTGAAGGAACAACCGAGAACGGTATTATGAAAGATGCCCTTTCTCGGTTCATCAGGTCCCGATTCTGGGGAGATGACATCGATAGCACGGATGTTGAAATGATCACGATATTTATCGTAAGGAGAGGCAGAAAAAAGGTACTTGACAAACCGCTCTACATCATTATGGAACTTGGCGATCTCGGAGGCAGTGTAACCATCGCCCATAAAGAGAAGGTCGACCCGTTTATCGGTGGGACCTGTTATCGCAACATCCCAAACCCTAAACTGAGCATATCTGCGCTCCCGGTTTACATCAGCTGAGTTGGGATCGATCACCACCGAATAGCGATCTCTAAATCTATTCTTCTCATCTCTGGTGGCGATAACTAATCTGACCTTCCTTTTCGGATAAGGGAAGACCAAACTCTCATGAAAAGCACGGAGGACACCAGCTTGAGCCTCCTCGGTTCTCTGCCATTCATAAAAGAGGGTGGAGTAACCCCGAGAGTAGATGAGCTCACCACTTTTTAAATCGTAAACCTTGAAAAGATAGTTCCCGAGATTGGTGTCATCTATCAGATTCTTTTTGCTTCCTGCATAATATGGTTCCTCACGAACCTGATGGAGAAAGAAATACTCTGAGTTAGATGTGCCTCCATGATAGATATCAACCCGCATCGCCTTATTGAGAAAATATTGGTTGAATTTACTATCGCTTGGAAATGACGAAAAAGCGATTAAAAGGATAATCAAGCTTACAAATAATGTCTTCTTCATCCTTCAAACTCCCCCTTGTTTCCCCATTTCTCAAACATTACTATCTCAGAAAGAGGTTTCCTATTTTTTACTCCCCGAAGTCGCTTTGGATACCCAAGGGCAAGCAGTTCCACCACCCTTATCTCCGGGGGAATACCAAGAATCTCCTTTACCTGATCCTCATAAAAAGAACCGATCCAGCAAGTACCCAAACCTAAAGAAACAGCAGCGAGAGTCATATGGTCTATGGAGATAGCTACATCTATCGGATAGCAAAGTTGACCACATCGCATCACATGGTTATCGGTTTCGGCACAGCAGGCGATCACCACCGGCGCTTCAGCAACAAAATTCTGGTTGTTAGCCGCCCGCATCAACTTCCTTCGCGTTTCCTCATCCCGAACCACCACATAGCGCCACTCCTGCCGATTGCTCGCCGAGGGGGCAAGCCTTCCCGCCTCAAGGATCTTAATGATCTTTTCATCCTCTACTGGTTTTGGGAGATATTCCCGGACGCTTTCCCTCTTTTTAATCGCCTCAAAAACATCCATCTCTCCCTCCTTGTGGCTAAATACCTTTCTTAAGGTATCAGAAAAGCCTTTCCCCTGTCAATTAACGGGAAAATATGTTTTTTCTCGAAATGCTATTTATGCTATCATTTAGTTGTTCCGCCATTAATTTGTTTTTGAACGACCTCTTTAATCCAAATCTCAAGGAGGGGGCAATGGACCTCAACAAAATCCAAAAGGCAATTAGGGATAATGGAGTCGATGGTTGGCTCTTTTATGATTTTCATCATCGAGACCCATTAGCCTATCGCATCCTCGGGCTCGACCCAAAGAAGTTCGTCACCAGAAGATGGTATTATTTCATCCCTGCCTCTGGGGAACCAAAAAAATTGGTCCACAGCATAGAACGCTCGATGCTCGATTCTCTTCCAGGGGAGAAGAAGATCTACCTCCCTTGGGAGGAGCAACACCGGCTTCTTAAGGAGATCCTGGGAGATGCAAAACGGATCGCAATGCAATATTCACCTTTGAATAGCATCCCTTATATCTCCCTTGTGGATGCAGGAACAGTGGAGCTGGTGAAAAGCTTCGGCAAAGAGGTGGTCTCCTCGGCTGATCTGGTGCAACTTTTTGAAGCAGTGGTCTCACCTGAAGGGCTGAATAGCCATAGGGAGGCGGGCAGAAAAATCCATAAAATTATGGATGAAAGTTTTGCCGAGATCGGAAGATTGATACAAAAGGGCGAAGAATTCACTGAGGTCGACATCCAGGAGTTCATCTTGGAGAAGTTTAAGCAAGAGGGACTGACCTCTGACGGTGACAAACCAATAGTAGCGGTAAATGAACACGCAAGCGATCCACATTTCGAACCCACTCCGGAAAATACAGCGAAGATAAAGCAGGGGGATTTCGTGCTCCTCGATATCTGGGCACGCCTTAATAGAGATGACTCCATCTACTACGACATCACCTGGACCGGATATGTCGGAGAGGAAATACCAAAAAAGCAACAGGAGATATTTGAGATCGTGCGTGACGCAAGGGATCGGGCGGTTGAATTCGTAAAGGAGAAGATAGAAAAAAAAGAGGAGGTCAAAGGTTATGAGGTTGATATTGCCTGCCGTTCTTACATTGAGGAAAAAGGCTATGGGAAATACTTCACCCACAGAACTGGGCATTGCATTGGAAGGGAGGTTCATGGAAACGGGGTCAATATAGACAACCTCGAATGCAAGGATGAGCGTAAGCTTATGCCGGGGATAATCTTCTCGGTGGAGCCTGGTATCTATCTTCCTGAGTTCGGGGTCCGCTCTGAGATCGATGTCGCCATAACCCACGATATGAAGGTAGAGGTAACCGGACCAAAACAAGAAGAAATAGTAAAGATACTTTAAAATCAAGGAGGTCCCTATGCTTTACTACCTTTACTTTATCTTGGCTTACCTCGTAGTGCTGATCGGGATAAATATATGGCGAGCAAAGAAGGTAAAGACCCAGGAAGACTTCATGGTCGCTGGAAGAAAGCTCTCCCCGATGGTGATGGTTTTCACCCTTATCTGCACCTGGATCGGTTCTGGCACCTTCATCGCTGGCGCCGAATTCGCCTATAAGGCAGGGTGGTCTTCGCTCTGGTTACCCGCTGGTGCCTGGTTCGGGATCTTCATCATCTATTTCCTCTCAGGGAAGATTAGAAAGTTCGGGCAATATACCGTCGGAGATATCCTCGAAGTTAGATATAACCGTTGGGCTCGGCTCTTTGGAACCGTTGCCATCATCATCTCATTCACTGCTATCGTAAGCTATCAGTTTCGGGCGGGAGGTTATATCCTAAATATCGTCACTAACGACAAGATCTCAACCGCGGAAGGACAGTTGATAACCGCTGTTTTCGTAATCCTCTACACTGCTCTTGCTGGGATGCTCGCCGTGGCTTATACCGATCTTTCAAACGGCATCGTCATCCTCTCCGCTACTCTGCTTGCTTTGCCCTTCGTGTATAAGCTTGCTGGTGGCTGGAGTGGGATCGTTGCTAAACTTCCTCCGGAACACTTTACAGTGGTAAACGCTTCCTTCGGTGAACATCCCCTTTTAAAGGCATTAGGGTATTTCTTCTCCACTTTTATGCTTCTTTTGGGCGTTCAGAGTATGTATCAAAAATTCTATTCCGCTCGCGACGCTAAAGCAGCAAGGCAATCGGTCGTCCTCTGGATATTTGGTACCATTGTAGTGGAAACGGCGGTGGTGGCTTTAGCCATATTTGGTCACAGTATTTTCCCTAATCTGAAGAGACCGGATACGGTAATACTCGTAGTAGCAGCTAAGGCGGTACCCGCGATAATCGGGATATTACTCCTTGGAGCTGCTTGCGCTGTGGTTATATCTACCGGCAATAACTATCTCTTAAGCTCCACCACCACCGTGGTTCGAGATCTCTACCAACGGTTCATCAGCCCCAAAGCTTCACAGAAGAAGATCGTGTTATTGTCCAAACTGGTTGTTCTCGTTCTCGGCATATCAGCTCTCATCATCGCCGTTTATCTCTCCTCAGTACTTGAGATGGCTTATTTCGCTTACACCATTTATGGAGTAGCAATAACGCCAGCCTTGATAGCCGCTCTCGCCTGGAAACGCGCCAACACCGCTGGAGCAATAACTTCCATTGTATCAGGAACACTGATCGCCCTCGTCCTCAAGATACTCGGCGAACCCTACGGTATCCCTCTCATATTCCCTGCTCTTGGTGTTTCCCTGCTCTCACTAATCGTGGTTAGTCTTCTCACCTCTCCACCCTCTAAGGATAAACTTGCTCCATTCTTCGAGAACCTGTAGATGTAACTTGTTGAAGGTAAACACATTAATTGATGACTAAAATTTGGGCAAGAGGCTATAATTCAAAATCTAAATGCAAGTTAGGGGAAAGGCCGACTATTTTTCCACAGACTTTTCCACATATTTTGCGGAAATCGAGTTTGCCTCTTCCTCTTGACAGGTTGGGGTTGGTCAAATAGAATAAAACCAGCCCTGATGGTGAAAGGAAATGGATAAAAACAGAAGGAGAAAGGGGATGAAGGGTAAGATTAACTGGTTATTTCTAACTCTCTTTGCCATCGTTATTGCATCCTTCCTTCTTGCACAGGAAGAAGGGAATCTGGTGAAAGCCTGGGTCGATGAAAGCTGTCTTCTCAAAAAAGGAACCATAAAGGTTCCGGAGTTAAAGACCGCTACCTCCTTTAAGCTGGTAGAGCTCAACAACGGATACAACTATGTCGAGATCAAAAAGCTAAAGGAAGAAAAGAAAATAACCCCTGAGGAATGGAAGAAAAAGGCAAAGGAATTGATCAGTTCTTGGGCGGAGAAAGGATTGATAAAGCCTCCTTTGTGGAAAGGGTTCGGCATCGAAGATGCAAAAGGAAATGTGATCTATTGCTTCAAACAAAAAGGGGACGAGAAGCCAAAAGAGATGGGCGGACCCCTTGATAAACTTGTTCTCCCACAGGGGGAATACGCTATCTTCGTCTATGGAGGACCAGGAGCAAAGGTAGTCCTCTCTTACGAGATTAAATGAAGAAAGACCGCTCCCCTAAAAGAAAAGGGTTAGACCTCTCAAGATATAATGTGGGACGGGGGAGTGGTTTTGAAAGGGGAGAGAAGGGAGTAAGTTTTCTCCCCTGGCTCTCCTCGGAGAAAATCGCTCCATCACCAGGGGATAGGGTTATCGAAGGCGAGGAAGGAAAACCTTCCTCGCCTCGTCTCTTTAAGTTGGCGAAACCACCTATAGGATATGGTCCGCTCCTCGTTTTTGTCGTCATTTTCTTCATCCTGATAAACATATTCAATGTATTCCTCACCATAACCCTCTCCTTTATCATTGGCGCTCTCTTTTATTTCGGAAATAAGAAAAACCGCGCTCGGAGGCTGGCAGAGAAGGGCATCGAAGAAGCACTCTATGGAGATAAAGAGCTGGCGGTAGAGCTCTTTAAAAAAGCCCTTATCTTAGACCCAAAGAACTATCCCGTGCTTTATCTTACGGGATACACCCTGGCAACAGGAAAGAGGTTTACCGAAGCGATCCCATACCTCGAAAAGTTCCTCGATGTTAACTACGATTACGACACCGTACTCCTCCTCGCCCGTTCTTACCGGGAGGCGGGAAAAATAGACGAAGCAATAGAACTACTCGAAACGATCCCGGAAACAAGTGCTCGATACACTCAGGGGATCATCCTCCTTACAAAATCCTACTTAGAAAAGGGGGTCCTAGATAAAGCGGAAAAAGCGGCAGAAAGAGGGATAGAAAACATCCCCCTCAAAAGGAAAAAAGCGAGAACCGACTTAAGGATCCTCCTCGGAAAAATCTATGAAATGAAGGGTAAATTAAAAGAAGCCCTCGCTCAATATGAAGTTCTCCTTTTAGAAGAAAGCTCATCCACTCAGATCTCCCTCAAAATAGAAGAGATCAAGAAAAAACTGAAAAGCCAATCTATCTAAACAAGAGAGATAAAAAAACGCTTTCCCTTTACTCAGGGAAAGCATTTGATAGGCGATGCTTCTTTATTTCTGAAGCATTACATGGGCAAATACCTTGGCATCGCCCACCATATTCTCGATGATGCAGTACTCATTGGGCTGGTGAGCAGTCTCATCCATCCGTGCCCAGACAGCAGCGGGGAAACCTTTCATCCGGAAATAGGCGGCTACCGTGCCACCGCCTATGCCCATCGGCTTTGCTTCCTTATTGTAGACCGCGGAAACCGCCTTCTTCAGGGCAAGCACCACCGGGGCATCGCTTGGGGTCGGCTCAGGCGCCTGGATCGAATATTGACGCTCAAAACCTATCTTCACCTCGAACTCCTTCTCTACCTCCTTCGCCATCTCCCTTATCTTCGCCTCCACATCCTCCAGCTTATATTTAGGCATCACCCGGGAATCGAAGTAGAACACATCATCACCCGGAATGGTGTTCACATTGGGCACATTGGGCTCTTTCTTGGTGGGCTCGAAGGTGGAATAGGGAGGATCGAAGAGTGGGTCCTCATCGGGAAAGAGTTTGTAAAGGGAGTTTAGCTTTACGATGAGATGGGCAGCAGCCTTAAAGCTGTTTCTACCTTTATGGGGCATACTGGCGTGGGCTTGTTTTCCCTCGGTCCGGAACTTCAGCCAGAGAAGGGACTTCTCCGCCACCTCGATCATCGTTCCCTCCTCATTCCCACCATCGGGGACGATGATCAGATCGCTCTTCTTGAAATGGGGGCACTTTTCAAGGACATAGCCTATCCCTTTGGTATTCCCTGTTTCCTCATCGGAAACGATGACCAACCCTGTGTCGTATTCAGGGAGTATCCCCAGATCGCGGAAAGCCTTAATGGCGAAGAAGGAGGAGACCATCCCCTGCTGGTTGTCCTCAACCCCACGTCCGTAGATCTTTCCTCCCTCCACCTTTATCTTGAAGGGATCTGACTTCCATAAGGATAGCTCGCCAGGAGGAACAACATCCATATGGCTCATTATCCAGATGGTCCGCTCACTGCTTTTGCCCTTAACCTTGGCGACGATATTGGGACGGGTTCCTTCGGGAACAGAATCGTCAGGAGCGTTATACTCGTAAATCTCATCCACCTTAAGCTCGTTCTCGAGGAAGGAACGGATGAACTTCGCCTTCTTCCACTCCCCTTCTCCCCCGTTTTCTGGAGCCAAAGCGGGAATAGCGGTCAGCTCACCCTGGAGCTTTATCATCGCATCAACGGAAGCGTCTATCTTTTCCACTATTTTAGCAAAATCATTATTACCCATTTTCCCCTCCTTAATGTTTATTACAAATCGATTATATCCCTCCCGCTATCGCTAAGTCAACATTACTTCCATTATTTACAGGGAGCCGATTCTAACCTATAATGGAAAAAAATTGAGGTAGAAGGAGGTCAAAATGAAAGTGGAACATTACCGGAACATAAAGGCTGAAGAAGTAAAAGGTGAAGGGATATCCGGCGTTCACATCCGTTGGGTGATCACAAAGGAGGACGGGGCTCCGAACTTCGCGATGCGGGTATTCGAGGTCGCACCAGGTGGAAACACCCCGAGCCATCAACACCCCTGGGAGCATGAGGTCTTCGTCCTCAAGGGAAAGGGAAAAGCAGTGGGAAAGGATGGGGAAAAAGAAATAGGACCGGGCACGATCATCTTCGTCCCCCCGAACGAGCCCCATCAGTTCGTAAATGTAGGAGAGGAACCCCTCGAATTTATCTGCCTCATACCCCATCATAAATAATGAGGAAAAGAAGATGAGGAGTAAAACGGAAAAAAACCCCTTTCTTTCGGTGATTATCCCTCTTTATAACGAGGCGGAGAATGTTGCTCCCCTGATCGAGGAACTTAGGGAAACGCTACCGAGGCTCAATCTCTCCTTCGAGGTGATTGCAGTAGATGATGGGAGCAAAGACGAAACATTTGCTGAACTGAAGAAAGAGGCGGAAAAACATCCCTTCCTCAAGGTAATCCGTTTTACAAGAAACTACGGACAGACCGCTGCCCTTGACGCGGGGATGAAAAACGCAAAAGGTGAAGTGATAGTGGCGATGGATGGTGATCTCCAATACGATCCCGCTGATATCGCCCTTCTTATCGAGAAGTACCGAGAGGGATATCAACTTGTAAGTGGAATAAGGGAGAAAAGGAAGGATAAATGGCTCCTCCGCCGTCTTCCCTCATATATCGCTAACTGGCTCATCCGAAAGCTAACCGGGATAAGGCTTCACGATTTCGGCTGTACCCTGAAGCTCTACTCAAGAGAGGTAGTGGAAAGAATAAACCTATATGGCGAGATGCATCGGTTCATCCCCGTATTCGCCGCCACCGCTACCGATACGATTACCGAGGTTCCCGTCCACCATAAACCTCGAACCAGGGGAAAATCGAAATACGGCATAGACCGCACCCTTCGGGTGCTGGTCGATCTTCTCTTCTTACGCTTCTTTTCCCGGCATTTTACCAAGCCAATGCATTTCTTCGGAAAGGCGGGGCTCCTCTTCACTGGCCTCACGATTTTACTTCTTGGGATCTACTTCCCCCTCGTTTCCCTTAGAAAGGGAATAGTGATAGCCAACTTTGCCCTCGCCTTCTCCGTAGGTAGTTTTATCCTCGGCATAGCCCTCCCTTTCCTCGGAGTTCTTGCCGAGATCCTGATCCGGATTTACCACAAAGGGGAAAGTTATTATGTGATAAAGGAGAGGATCAACTTACCACAATGATAAAAGACCTTATAAATCATCTCCCGAAGGAGGCTCGAATTCGATATCCCCCAGATATCTCTCCCGGAATGGCTTTTTGAGATATCTCATCGCCTTCTTATGTGACTTCCTCCGATCGGGCAGTCTAACCACCTCTTGATAGTACCTTATCGCCTCCGCCCTTCTTCCAAGCATATCGAGACATCTTCCCACATCTAAGTAAGCATAGGGAAGAAGCCAGTCGGGTTTCTTCGCTTTCTTCTCGATGAATCCCTTCAAAATAGAGATTGCCTCTTCATACTTCCCTTCTTTTCTCAGGCACTCCGCGAGGAAGTAACGGGTGGTATTCAACCCTTCCTCGCTATAGATATCCTCCTTCTCCGCTTTCTCTATTATCTCTCGGTAGACCCTCTCCGCCCTCTCATATTCCCTGAACCTGCGGAGGGCATAAGCGAGGGCTCCATAATACATAAGGTTCCCCGGGTATTGCTCGTGCAACTCCTTGAGGAGAGGGTAAGCATTTATATAGTCCTTCTCATACCGCATCAAAAAGAGAGCGAGATAGAACTTCGCCTCGTTTCTGGTGTAGGTCCCCTTCTCCATCGCCAAACGAAGTCTCCTCTTCCCCCGTTCCTTACTCCCATAGAGGTGATAAAGCATCGCGCTTATTACTCGCACCATCCGAGAGCGGGTAGCCACGAAGTAATCACAGATCCCAAGGGCGGTATAGGCATCGTAAAAATCGGGATGCTTCTTTATCAACTTCTCAAGATAGTCCCTCCCTTTGAGCACCTTGCTTATCGCCTTTTTTGTATCTCCCTTCTTCCCCAAAAGCATCCCCTGCCGACTATAACTCACTCCAAGGACAAAGAGGGTGAGAGGATCGTCCTTTTTTCTCTTTAACAAAAGGAGGGACTTCGCGATTGTCTCTTTATTTGTCTCCATAAATCGCTTATAGAGGAGCTCATCGTCCTCCTTGTTCAACGCCATCAACCATAAAGCCTCGTTCTTGAAGAAAAGCCCCCGAAGGTCGTTAGGATGCTGAGCAAGATAAGAATCGATGAGGGCAAGTGCTTCTTCAAACTGAAAGTTATAGTAGAGATCATACGCTTTAGCAAGCTTTGCGGGAAGCTCTTCTCCCCCATAAAGAGAGGAGAAGGGAAGAAACAATGCCATCAATAAAAAGAGTGCCAAGTTAACCCTCTTCTTCACTTCCTTTACCTCCTTTCGGAAACAAGATATAAAACACAGCACCAGGAAGCGCAGATATGATAAGAACCAGGAGCCAAAGCACCGCTAAAGAAAGTCCCTCTTCAGGGGAAAGTCCCACCTGGGCAAAAAGGATCACATAGGCGGATTCCCTAATTCCTAAACCATTTACCGTTATTGGAAGAAAAGCGATCACCGCAGTAACAGGGATAATAACAAAAAAGTAACGGAGCGGAAGCTCGATCCCAAGGGCCTTCGCATTGATCACATTTATCGTCACCACCGCAAGCTGAAAGATAAAGGAACAAACCATTGCCCAAGCGAGTACTTTCTTCCGCTTAAGGAGAAAACCCAAAACCTGCCACATATCCTGAACCTTATCCGCCAAAGTAGTAAATCCACACCTTCGGAGAAGAGAGGAAGCTAAATTATAAAACCAGGGTTTTAGGAAGATAAAGAAGAGCACAATGAAGGTGACAAAGGTCAGGATGATAAAAATAGCTAAGGGATGACCGTTAAAATCAAGTGGAGTCATCAAGGAAGCGATAGTGGCGATGGCAAAAAGAGCGAAAAAGCCAGTGCTTCGCTCCATAAACACCGAGGAGGTGACATCAGGAAAATCATCGAGGGATGAGGCGAGATATATCCGAACCCCATCGCCGCCTATACTGGTAGGCATAAATAGGCTGAAGAACATCCCGATAAAATAGAACTTGACCAGTTGAAAGAAATCTCTCTTCTTCCCTAAAGAGGAAAGAAGGATCTTCCATTTATAGGTGCAAAGGATTTTCCCAAAGATGTAGACCAAGAGGGAAAGGGCTAAGAGTTTAATCTTGGTAAAGGAAAGAAGCTGGAAGGAGCTTCCTATATCTATCTTATAAAGGAGAAAGAGAATTATTCCACCGGTAATCCCCAACCTGAGGAGAAGAAGTCTCCTTTTACTTTGATTCCTTATCTTTTCTGATAGCTCTATAACGGAGAGCGCCATCGGTTCTTAACCTCCGTTAATGGGACAACCTTTTTCCAGTCAGCCTCGGTAGCTACCTTGAATACCCAGGCGACAGGATGGCCCTTTATCTTCACCGTATAAACCGGCCTCAGGAGCTGGGGAAGGAGACGGAAGTAGTGATCGTTTTCGAAATACCGTTCGCCCTGGTAAAGGATGATGTAGTACACCCTCCCTCTCTCAAGGGTTAAATCGAGGGAACAAAGTCTTAGGATGGAAAGATCAGGGCGGTTAAACCTTTTAAGATAATATCGGAGCGCGGTATTAGCATCGGAGATGACGAAGGCTCCCCGTTCCCCATTTCGAGCGATGTAAGAGACCGCTTCCCGAAACCCTGCCCCGTAGAGCTCGTCCTGGGGAAAGTAGTAGAGGGTCTTCCCCCTTCCCATTTGATTGAGATAGAGACGCTCGAAAGGAAGAGCCTTTGCCGAAACCAATAGAGGATGGAGCAATACCAATCCAAGAAGCACAGTGAGTACGGCGCGGAGGGCTTTTCCTCTCTCAAATATCCATTTAAGGAGGAAGAATGCGCCAGAAGCAGCTATTATGTAGAAAGAAGGGAGAAGTTCCAAAACATACCGGGTATACTTCCCTCCGGAGATAGAGAGAAGAAAGAGCCAGAGGAAGAACCAAAAGAGAACGAACAAAGCTCCCTCTTCTTTCCACCTTCGAAGAAGGTAAAAGAGGCCAAAGGCAAAGAAAAACAAAAGGGAAAGGGGAACCTTAACCCCAAGGAAAAGGAGGTAGAAATACCAGGGAACTCCGAAAAATGTATAGACCGGTTTCGAGTGATAGAGCTTTCCCATCATAAAATATCCACGATGGATGATCCTCTGATGAAGAAAGTAACCCTTGATATAGCTCAAGGTCGCTGGGTGGACGATAAACGGATTGGCGATCAGAAAAAAAATACCGGCGATAAGGAAAATAGAAAGCCAAGTTCTTCTTTCGATCAGCCAGCTTCCCCGGCGATAGAGGATATCGTAGTAGAAAAGGGGGATCCAGATATAGGGAATGAGGTATTTGGAGGCATAGGCGAGTCCAAAATAGGCACCGGCACGATGGTACTCAAAAACAGGGGAAATGTTTCTTCTTCCTCTAAGAAGGAAATAACAGGCAAGGGTGAAGAAGAAGACGATAAATGTATCCTCCTTTCCTACCCTGTTAAAGGAGATCGCCGATACTCCCACCGCAAAGAAGTATGCCGAGATGGTGCCGATCAAGGAGCCGAAGAGCTCCTCAGCAAGGAGATAGACGGGAATAACGGTGAGGGCTCCAAGAAAGGCGGTAGGAACCCTCACCAAAAACTCCGGAGAAAACACATCTCTACCGAGAAGGAAGTTCACCCTTTTCCCCGCCTCCAAGGAAGCATTTATAGCCGCTTTTAAAAGGAGAGGATGTTCGGCGTTGGCGGATAGGTTTCCTTTCTTGATCTGCTCAATTGCGATCACCTTCCTTGCTTCATCTTCAGATAACCCCAAGGTTCCGAGCTTATCCACCCTAAGGAAGAGAGCGAGGAGAAAGAGTGATAACAATATCCCTTTCCGCCAACGCCGCATAGCGCCATCCTCCAGGTCTTCTCTCCGCTTTACTCCACTTCCTCTTTAAGCGCCTTCTTCTTTCTCCGGGTCCAACCGTCAAAGAGATCGTAGAAAAGAGGAATTACAAATAAGGTGAGGAAAGTAGAGGCAAGAAGCCCTCCCATAATTGCCACCGCCATCGGAGATCTCATCTCCGCCCCTTGAGAACGTGAGAGCACCATTGGGAGCACCCCAAGAATGGTGGTAAAACTGGTGATAAGAATAGGACGAAGTCGCACCGAACACCCCTCAAGGATAGCCTCATGCCGAGATAATCCTCTCCTCCTCAACTGGTTCACATAGTCGATCATCACTATACCGTTGTTCACCGCTATACCAGCGAGCATTATCACTCCCATAAATGAAGGAAGGGAAAGGGTCTTTCCACTAATCAAAAGGAAGAATATTACCCCGATCAACGCCAGGGGGATAGTAAACATCACTACGAAGGGATGAACCAGCGATTCGAACTGAGCTGCCATAATCATATAAACGAGGAGAAGCGCGAGAACAAAGGCAATGGATAGATTGGTGATCATCTCCTTGAGCTGCTCGTATTGACCACCGTAGTCGATAAAGTAACCCTCAGGGAGGGTTATCTTGGAAACCCTCTTTATGATATCTCGCATCACACTATTGAGGTCGCGTCCCACCACATTGGCGGTAACGCTCACCTTCCGCTCCTGGTTCTCACGATCTATCTCCACCGGACCGTAGGTATAGTGAAAATCAGCTACCTGATCCAGGGTAAATTGGGTGCCAATTGGGGAAACGAGGACCAGGTTCTTGAGGTCCTCCACACTCTTCCGATACGGCTCAGCAAACCTCACCCTGACATCCGTCTCCTCTCCTCCTTTGCGGTATATAGTAGCCACCTTCCCCTGCATCGCGGTCTGCACCGTTTGAGCAACCATACCTACGCTCACCCCTAAATCTGCTGCTTTCTTTCGATCAACTATCACCTGAAGTTCTGGCTTCCCCCTCTTAAGGGTGATATCCACATCCCTGATACCGGGGATATCGGAGATCTCCTTCGCTACCCTATCCGCTACCCGCTTCAACACCCCTAAGTCCTTGCCGAAGACCTTCACCTCTATCGGGCTCTCCTGCGTCCCCATCATTAGGCTTGACATATCCACCATCGTCATCTTCGCCCCTTCGATCTTGGGGAGCTTTCTCCTTATCGCCTCCGCTATCTCCGTCGAGGTTCTTTTTCGATCTTCGCGATCGACAGTTCTGGCGAATATCTCTCCCTCATTCACGCCCGCAGGAGCAAATCCAAAAGCGGCATCACTCGTGCCTGCCTCAGAAACACCGACTACACTACCTACGGTAACCATCTCCTTCTGGTCGAGGAAGATATTCTCAATCTCCTTAACCACTTGGTCTGTACGGTCAAGTGAGATCCCTACAGGCAATTTGATCCTCAGCAACAAGAGGGGGGTATCCTGTTGAGGCATAAATTCAGCGCCGACAAAGGGACCCAACCCAATAGCAAGGACAAAGAGAGCAAACACCCCCAAAAGCACCTTCTTCCTATTGCGAAGAGCTCTATCCAGTGCTCTTTTATACCTATCCCGTAGCTCAAAGAAGAAGTTTTCAATCCTCCTCTGGAAATTGCTTCCAACGCCTCCACGAGCAGTAATAATGATCTGGGACGCCATCATTGGGATAATGGTAAGCGCAACGAAGAGGGAGGCAAAAAGGGCGAAAGCGATGGTTAAGGCAAGGCTCCGGGAGAGCCTACCCGCAATCCCGCTGGTATAAACGAGAGGAAGAAAGACAGCTATGGTGGTTAAAGTAGAAGCGGTTATCGCCATTCCCACCTGAGAGGCACCCACTATTGACGCTTCCTTCCTCCTCTTTCCCTCCTCCATATTTCGGTAGATGCTCTCTATCACCACCACCGCATTGTCCACTAACATTCCAGCACCGAGAGCTAATCCACCGAGGGTCATAATATTCAGGGTGTACCCGGCGAAGTAGATAGCAATGAAGGTAACGATAATGGAAAGAGGAATCGCAAATCCAATGATAAGGGTGGGACGCCAGCTTCCGAGGAAGAGAAACATTATGACCACCGCCAATATAGCTCCGGTTATCCCGTTGCTTAAGGTGTAAGCCAATGTCCTTTTTACCACCCGCGCCATCCTCATAACTGGATGAAACTCCACTTCGTAGGGTATCTGTTTACTGATCTTCTTCAGCTCCTTTTCTACCCGATCGGATACCTTGACAATGTTGGCACCAGATTCCTTCATTACCGCCATAAACACCGACTCCTGGCGATTCATCCGCACAACACCCCGAGATTCCTTATAGGTATTCTCGACCTTGGCAATATCCTTAAGATACACTGGGGATTTCTTGTTGTAGGCAACTATTATATTCCTTATCTCGTCGAGGTTTTTAAACTCCCCCACCGTTCTAATAAGGACTTCCCTATCGCCTTCCACCAAATGCCCTGCTGGAGAATTCAGGTTTTCCATCGCAAGAGCCCTTACCACATTGGAAAGGGGTATCCTCCGTGCTTGAAGTGCGTTCCGATCTATGCTTATCCTTATCTCCCGCTCCTTTCCCCCCAGAACCATCACTGAAGCCACTCCATCAAGCCGTTCCAACCGTGGCTTCACCGTATCCTCAATGTATTTCCTTAACTTAAGAGGGGGAAGGTTTCCGGTAATACCGTAAGCCAGAATAGGCGTTTGGGAGACATCAAACTTGAGAACAAGCGGTTCCTTTATATCCTCCGGGAGAAAGTCGCGGATCAACCCTATATTGTCCCTGATGTCCTGAGCAGCAAAATCGAGGTTGGTACCCCATTCAAACTCAACCATCACTATCGACATCCCTTCCCGGGACATCGACTTCACTGACTTGACCCCCTTTACTATGCTAACCGCTTCCTCAATCGGCTTGGTTACCAGCGTCTCCATATCCGCAGGAGCAACCCCACTATAGCTCGTTACTACCGAGACGATGGGATAGGTGATATCGGGAAGCATATCGAGACCGAGACGAGAAAGCGAAATAGCCCCCAATACCACCACCACCAAGATCATCATCAATACGGTTACCGGTCTTTTAACCGAGAATTCCGGGATATTCATCGCCAACTTCCCTCCTGCTGATTATTGTCCTTCAACTATCGCCACCGCTCTCCCATCGGAGAGCCCTTCATAACCCGAAACAACCACCAGATCCCCTTCCTTAACCCCGCTCGTCACCTCAACCGAACTATTAGCCCTGTCACCCAAAACCACCTCCCGTTTTACCGCCTTCCCATCTTCCACCACAAAGAGATAGTGCTTACCACCCTCCTCTTTCACCACCACCTGCGGTACCACATAAACCCCATCCTTCTCCCAGAAGATCAGCTCGACCGAGGCGAAGAATCCCGGTTTCAACCGATACCCGGGATTGGGAATAAGCGCCTCCACTTTAAAGGCACGGCTTATAGGATCAACGCTTGGGTTTACCACACTTACTCTTCCCGTAAAACTCTCCTTGGGGAAGGCATCTACCTTTATCACCACCTTCTGCCCCACCTTAGCTTTTCCGGCATATTTTTCGGGCAGGGAGAAGGTTATCTTTATCGGGTCCGCTGCCACTATCCGGAATATCGGCGTCCCCCGCATCGTCATATAGTACTCACCGGGCTCTATCCCCCGGTAGTCGACAACACCCGATATCGGTGCCCTCACCACGGTATCAGAGAGGTACTGTTTAGCCAAAGCGAGAGCCGCTTTTGCTCCCTCGAGTTGAGCCTTCGCCATCTCATAGCGAGCCTTAAAACTATCGTAGATCCCTTGAGGAATAGCCTTCTCCTTGAAGAGCTCCTCCTTTCTCTTTAGCTCCAGCTTGGCGTTTTCGAAATTTGCCTTCGCCTGGGCGAGCGCCGCTTCCGCTTGCCTTACCTGGATCCTGAAATCTTCATCATTGAACCGAGCAAGGACATCGCCCTTCTTCACTATATCCCCTTCCTTGACCAACACCTCTTTGATAATCCCCGAGATCTTGGGGCTGATGGCAGATTTCTCGCTCCCCTCAAGGGAACCTGTCGAGGAGATGGAATCAACCAGCTTCCCCCGGGTAAGGGAAACCACTTTCACTGGTACCGGAATAGCCTCACCTCCCTTCAGGGAGGCGTTATTGTCCTTACTACAACTCAGAAAGAAGATCGAGAACACCAGCAGGAATAACGCCCCTATGGTTAACTTAGACTTCTTCATTTATCATCCTCCTTAAAGATAAATTCGGACGCAAAGGTTCCGATGCTTTTCTCAAGATTTTGAATAGCTAAATACCTATCATACTTGAGACTTGCAAGCGCTTTCTGGGCGCTATCATAGGCGATAAGCGCCTGTGATAACTCCAAGCTTGTCGCCTCACCTACGGCGAAGAAACGGGAAACGAGTTCATAGTTCTTCTTAGCAAGTTCCACCTGCTTCCTCAAGGTTTCCAAAGCAGCAGTTACCGTCTTAAGATTAAGGTAAGCTTGATTGATCTGGAGCTTTATCTCCTTTATTAACTTGTCCCTATTTATAAGCGCCTGCTGCTCCTTGGACTTCGCCTCCTTGAGCTCGGCAAAGCCAACCCCACCATCAAATATGGGGAGGCTGAAAGAAAGGGAGATACTCGCATACTGTTTAGCGGGAAAGTTGGCGCTCTGCCTCAAAAGCATTGCCTGGGCAGAAACGGAGGGAAGAAATCTGCCCCGAGCTTTAGCCAACTCCTCCCTCGCCACCTTGAGCTCGAGTTCGTTCATCCTCATCTCTATCCTCTCCCTGAGCCCCTTGGTGATAAGATCGTCAAAACTGCCTTGTGGAGGTTTCGGCTCCCTCGGCTCTGCGAGTTTAAAATCTCCCTTTATCCCAGTAAGAAGGCGGAACCTCTCCTTCGCTATCTCAAGCTCATTCTCTCGCTGAACCAGCTCCCGCTCCGCATTCTTTAAGGACATTTCCGCTTGAAGAACAGCGGTAACCGTAACCTCTCCCACTTTATATCGGGCGCGAGCTATCTTGAGTTCATGGCGGGCGAGTTCCAGCGTCTTCCGCGTTATCTCAAGGTTTTGCTGCGCCTTTATCACTTGATAATAGGCAGCAGTAACCCCGAGGAGCACATTCTGCTTGGCGAGAGCAACAGAGTTTTTAGCCAGTTCCTTCGAGAGCTTCGCCTGCTTGTATATCCCGATGTTCCTTCCTCCGCTGTAGATCGGCTGAATTAGGGTGAGGGTGAGATTGTAGGCGTTCTGGGGAAATATATTGATCGCCATCCCTCCCATATTGAAGGTTACCTGGCGATCATAGTGGGTAGCTTGATAGTTAAAAATAAGCTTGGGAAGAAGAAGAGCCGCCGCTTTCTTAACGGTACTATCCGACTGTTTCAAGGACTCCGTTGCCAGTTTTAGATCATCGTTCCTTTTGAGAGTTATTCGATAAACATCATCTAAGCTGTAGGTTGGTACTTCGTCAGAATAAGCGGAAAGGGTAAAAAACACTATAAGAAACACCGAGGCAAACAGTAAAAACCTCTTTGTGAGCATTATTCCATCTCCTTTCTTCCTACTCCATTTATAAAGGCTTGATAAATCAACTCTATATCCTCAGATATTGGTCTCACCTCTTTATCATTCATCCGACAAATAAGGACGCCCTCTATAATCTTGGTCAACACCGTCCCCAACCTGGTAGGGGGAACATCTACCAATTTCCCCTCCTTAACGCCATCCTCTAATATCTTTCCCACCAGGGCATAGACCTCAATAGGACGGCGCATCAACTTCTTTATCTCCCCCTCCATACTCTCGATATGAACCTTCCCACTGATGTTCTGAAGCACCCTAAAAAAAGGCCTGTTCTGCTCAAAATAATTCATTGTCTCGCTGATCCAAAGTTTTACCTTCTCAAGCGGGGACACATCCGCCTTCAAAACCCGCTCCGCCATCTCATAAACGGTGTTTATTATCTCAGCTATCGCCTGGATGAGAAGATCGCCTTTGCTCTTGAAGTAAAGATAAAGGGTACCCTTTGAAATACCGGCTCGCTCAGCGATTTTGTCCATCGTCGTATCCTCGAACCCGCTCTCCGCAAAAACCTCACGCGCTGCTCGAAGTATTTCCCGGCGACGAAATCGCTGAATTATCTCCTTTTTGGTTAATCTCTCTTCACCGTTTTTATTTGCCATAGTCACCTCTTTTTGACTGACTGTTCAGTCAAAAAAACGACTATTCAATTGTAAATATTTAAACTCAAAAAAGAAAAAAGTCAAGAGGAAAAAATCTTTTTCCTTCTCAGAAAATCGGGGGAGAAAGTTTGTTATTGCGTAAGTTATCTTACAGTCTAAACTGGAAAATAGATTTATAAATGAAGCAGCTGTGGCTAAAACGAATCCCTCCTACCGATGAATATCGGCCGGTCGGAGGAAAAGAAGCCGGCCGGCCGATCCTCTCCCTTCATCCTCCCTCCTTTTTTCTTTTTATAAAAAAATTAAGGAGGGAAGATACCTCCCTCCCAAGACTGAGTAAAAGCTAATGCTTCACTTTCTTCTTGCCATCTCTCTAACCTCGGGATAAGAGATAAACCCACCTCGCTCAAGTTGGGAAAGGAAGAAGCTCAACCGATCGTAAACCGGCTCTACCCTCTCCCCAAAATGGGAGCGAAGTCTTTCGGCTATCTCCCTTACCGTTGTTTTGCCATCACATGCCTTCCACACCAGGGTTCCTATAACATCCAACTTCACCCGGTAGTACGGGTTCTTCAACCGGGGGAGAAGCCACTTTCTAAGCAAGGGGAAACGGAACCGGGGAATAACGAGGGAAACGCATTCCCCATCACCCTCCCATTCGCAGGAGCGAACCGGTTTAAGATCGAGAAGGTTTATCTCACTCACCCTCTGCCCTTTTAAGGGGAATGCTGGTTAAGAGATACGCGAGGAGACCAAACACAATGAGCCCGGGCCAAGCAGCGGTACTTATCGAGGGTAACTCTATACCAGCAACCACCAAAGCGGCAATCACTATCCCGGTAAGTGCTTCTCCAGCAATGAAACCAGAGGCAAGAAGGATACCAGTATTATCCACTCTCTCCTTGGCTTCGGCAGAAAGTCCTCTCTTCTCTTCCATTACCTGGACGATGTACTTGATAATACCACCAACAAATATCGCCGCCGTGGTCTGGAAGGGAAGATACATACCAACAGCGATGAGCATTGGAGAGGGAGCCTTGATCAATATTAACCCGATGGAAAGTACCATCCCCACAAAGACGAGGGGCCAAGCCATCTCACCGCCAACAATGCCTTTAGAAAGCATCGCCATCAACCCTGCCTGAGGAGCAGGAAGTTCTGGCCCACCTATCCCCCCTGGCGTACCCTGGTGAAGAATATTCAAGGGAACAACCATAACCAGCGCTGCTGCAATAACCCCGAGGATAACCCCGATCTCCATCTTCCAGGGGGTACCACCTAAGATATGCCCTACCTTGAGGTCCTGCATAATGTCTCCAGCAACACCAGAAGAACAACAGACAACGGCAGCAACACCAAGCACTGCCGCTATCCCGAGAGAACCCTTAACTCCGATAAGAACCATTAGAAGAGCAGCTACGATCAGGGTAGAAAGGGTGAGCCCGGAGATGGGGTTGTTCGAACTCCCAATTAAACCAACGAGGTATCCCGCTACCGCAGCAAAAAGGAACCCAGCGATGGTCATAACGATAGCGGCGACAATCGCTCCTCCAACACTCTGGCAGAAGTGATAATAGATGAACCCAATAGGGATGACCAAAGCGATGATGAAGAAAACAACCCAGTTATAGGGAAGGTCCTTTTCCAGCCGTGAAACCTCTGATACCTCACCTGCCCTCACCTTTCTCATATCCCTTATGGCGCGAGCAATCCCTGCGGTTAACGACTTCCTCATCGTGAACAAGGTGTAGAAGGCGCCAACAAGCATCGCTCCTACCGCCAGTGGCCTAACCTGAGAGAACCAAACCGAATTGGCGATATCGACCAACCCCGTGGGAACATAACCCACATCTCCCCTTAAGGGATAGTTGAGCAATCCGGTGAGATTTCGGTCAATGAACATAAGGAGAGGAACAAGGAGAAGCCAGCCGAGCACACCACCAGAAAAGACGATCGAGGCAAGGCGCGGTCCGATGATATAACCCACTCCAATCAGAGCCGGGGAAGCGGCTGGTGTGCGTAAAAATACGCCACCTCCATAAGCTCCAGCTTTTCCTAAGGGAGCTCCTCCGCCAGTCAACATTTGGATCTTTGATTTGGAGAATTTGAAGAAGTAGCCAACGGATTCTCTAAAGAGCTGAACGCCACTCGAGTTCTTGAAGAACTCGATCAAAGCAGCAAGCCCCAGAGCACCAAAGACATAACTCGCACCGGTCTGTCCCTTCTGCCCTGCCTTTACAATCTCGGCACAAGCCACACTCTCTGGGAAAGGAAGAGTGGTATCCTCAATCAATATCCTCCTTAAGAATATAACGAAGAGGACCCCAAGGACCCCACCAATAAGCATCAGCGCAGTGCTCTCCCAATATTTAAGGGTGGTCCAAACCCCGGCGAGAAGGAACGCGGGAATGGTGAAGATAGCCCCAGCGACCAACGCCTCTCCTACTGCAGCTGTAGTCCGGCAGATGTTCTCCTCAAGGATTGTGCCCTTAAAGGGCCTCAGGGCAGCCATCGCGATCACCGCTGCAGGGAAGGTTGCCGCTACCGTCATCCCCGCTTTAAGCCCGAGATAGGCATTAGCCGCTCCGAGGACTATTGACATTATCATTCCCACAAAAACAGCCTTGAAGGTGAACTCCCGGAGGCTGGTTTCTGCCGGCACATAGGGCTTGAATTCTTTTGCCGCCATTTAACCCTCCTTCACTTTAATTTGAATACATCTATACCTCAACCTTCTTCCCCTATCATCAAGGGGACAAATACTGTGGCTCGATTTGGTTTTAGCCTATTTCTCTCAAAAAATCAAGAATTTTCTCGAGCAAGAGACGCCTGCGGGGATATGTAATTTGCCTCCTTTTCTGCCTCATCACGATGGGGGGAATTGGGGAACTTCTCTATTATTCGTTGCAATAAAGGAAGGGCTTTCTCTCCCTTTCCTTCGTTGATATAACAAGAGGCGATCCTCCACAGAGCCTCATCTTCGGGAATGATCTCCTTCCCCTTGTTCAAAACTCGTTGGTAATACACTATCGCCTCTTTATTCTTTCCTACCCCTTCATATATCTCCCCCAAGGTATATGAGGCAAGGATTGCCACCGACTTTGGCGGGCTGGAATTGAGCGTCTCCTTCAATTTCTTAATGGCTAATTCAACCTTGCCCATCCGGAAATAACAAAGCGCTTGATAATACCTCGCCTGAGCAGCAGCATCGGAGCTGGGGTATTTCTCGATTACCTTGCCCAGCTCATCCAATACATATTGAAACTTCTCAGGAAGGGTGGAAAATCTTGGGAGATCGCTACGCATCCGGAAGTCCTTCGCCTCAGCACCTACCGGCAGGTGATAAATCTTTATAGGAAGAAAGAGCATCGCCTGCGCCTTCTCCTCCATACTCCTTCGATAATAATGCCAACCGGTAAGAAAGAGAGTAACCCCTACCGCTATAACCACCCCTATGGTAATCCACCTCTTATACTTGATGACCAAGGGAACAAGAAAATCATAAATCCGGTCTATAGTTGAGACGAACTCGTCCTCTTTCTTGATCTCTTTTCTAGTAAATCTCCTTTTTGGACTCATCTTTCCCCGCCTTTTTAAAGATTAAAAATAAAATGGAGCGCCTGGCGAGACTCGAACTCGCGACACAGGGATTAGGAATCCCTTGCTCTATCCTCCTGAGCTACAGGCGCCCCCTCTATCCTCAACTATCTTCTATCTCCAGTTTTTAATTTTAAGCCCTCTTTTTCCCCTTGTCAATAATTCAGTTCGCAAGCTCCGCTCCTTTCTACCTTCTCTCGGCTACATCCCAAAAGAGGGGGTTATCCTTTTCCCCCTAAAGATAACAAATACATCAGGGCGTAAAGGTAAACCCTCCACCCAAGACCAGTAATAACTCCAAGACAGGAAGAAGCGGTAACTGTCTTCCAGCGAAAATCCTCCCTGGCGAAAATGTTGGATAGATGAACCTCGACGGTGGGAATGGCGATCGCCCTTATCGCGTCCAGAATGGAGTAAGAGGTATAACTGAGGGCAGCAGGATTGATCACCATCCCATCAAATACTCCTTTCGCTTGATGTATTCTCTCTATTATCTCCCCTTCTGAATTGGACTGGAACCACTCTACCTCAGCTCCCTGCTCAGAGGCGAAAGCCCTTATCCGCGATTCAATCTCGGAAAGGGTAAGTGTGCCATAGATGTCGGTTTCCCTTTCCCCCAAAAGGTTTAAATTCGGTCCATTGATAAACAATATCTTCTTACCCATTTGATATTTCCTTTAAAGATTCAATGATATCCTCCCTCCCCACATCCTCCATTATTACCACCTTACCGATCCTTTTGGGAATGATGAAGGAGAGCTTCTTTCCTCTTCTCTTCTTATCGTACTCCATAATCGAGACGATCTCAGCTGGATCACCATCCCTCAAATAGGTAGGTACCCCCATCCCCTTAAGGACCTTCTTTAGCTCCACAAGAACCCCCTCTTGCGTCACACCGAGTATCATTCCCAATTTAGCAGCAGAGATCATCCCCAACCCCACCGCTTGACCATGAGAGATCTCATAATCGGAATAACCCTCCAAGGCGTGGCCAAAGGTATGGCCCAAATTCAAAACCCTCCGCTCATTTTTCTCAAAGGGGTCTCTGCTGACGATATCCACCTTAACCCTTACTGCCCTAATTATTAGCTCCTCAAGTAGTCCAAAATCCTTTAGCAAAACCCTTTCGTACTCTCTCCTTATAAGCTCAAAAAGCCCCTCATCTCCGATAACACCCGCTTTTAGTGCCTCGATCATACCTTCCCTCATATTGGAGGGATCTAAAGAAATGAGGAGCAGGGGATCAATCAGTACCAATCCGGGGAAGTAAAAGGTGCCGATTTGATTCTTCGCCTCACCGAGGTTAACCCCATTCTTACCCCCGATGCCGGCATCGATTTGAGCGAGCAAGGTGGTGGGTACATTGACCAGGTTAATCCCCCGATGAAAGGTGGATGCCACATAACCGCCGAGATCGGTTATCACCCCTCCCCCAAAGGCGATAAGGAGAGAAGAACGGTTCGCCTTTTCCTTTATTAACCAAGAGTACAGCTTCTCCGCCGTCTCCAAATTCTTTTCCCTCTCTCCAGGGGGGATGAGGAAAACAGAGTGATCAATATTTACTCTCTTCAGCCCATTAAGAAGCTTCTTTTCGTAGACAGGGAAAACCGTCTCATCAGATAAGATAAAAACCCTCTTCTCTTTAAGGATATCCTCTATATAAAGACCGACATCCTCGATAGCCCCCCTCCTTATTAGAACAGGTGATCTCTTCCCCTCAAGGGTTATCTCCAAAACCTTCTCCTCTCCCTTCAGTATTTTCAATATCTCTTCCACTACCTTAACCGGGGATAAGTTGGTGGTGTCGATCCTGTTGGGAAGCCTCAAGTAATGAGGCTCCCTTTCCCGGTAGAGCTTGATGAAGTTGTCCTCCGGATCGGGTGTCAAAAGTGGACGGTTGAGGTATTCCGAGCGAAGCCTCCTTAAAGCTTCCTCAGGTGAGGAAAGGAGGGTTATAACTATACCTGAGGAAGAAAGCAGATTTAAATTTTCCCTGTCGAGTAGTGTCCCCCCTCCGGTAGCGATGATTAAATCCTTCTCCTTAGCTACCCTTCTGCAAGCCTCTTGCTCCAGTTCCCGAAAACGAGACTCCCCGTATCTGGCAAAGATATCAGGTATCTCTAAACCAATCATCTCCTCGATATAGCTATCCAAATCCAAAAATCGAAGGCTCAATCTCTGCGCAAGCTCCCTTCCCACCGTGGTCTTACCCACACCCATCATTCCAGTAATAACGATGTTCATCCCACCGCCTCAGAGGTCATTAAGGCGTTTCTTGAGAAAGTTGTTATAGTTATCCCTCAGTTCGGATAAACTGTCTCCCCCAAATTTTTCCAAGAACAAACAAGCTATCTCCCAAGCAACTACCGCCTCCCCTATAATCCCTACTGAGGGAACGACACAGGTATCGCTCCTGATGTAGGGAGCTTTTGTCTCTTCTTTCGTTACCATATCGAAGGAAGAAATCCCTTTTCTCAAGGTTGGAATGGGCTTGACAAAAAGCCTCAGCCGGATCATCTCGCCATTTGAGACGCCTCCTTCTATCCCTCCGGCATTGTTCGTTCGCCTCCTCATCCCCTCTTCGTAATAAAGGGCATCGTGGAATTGGGAACCGGATACCCTGCTCCCCAAAATCCCCTCCCCTATCTCCACCGCCTTAACCGAAGGGATGCTCATCAACGCTCCTACCAAACGGCAGTCCAGTCTTCTATCGTAATGGACATAGGAACCGATCCCCGGAGGAAGTCCCTTTGCCAAAACCTCACACACTCCTCCTAATGTATCACCTTCCTCCTCAGCTTCCCCAATCCTCTCCTTTATCTTTGATGTAGCCTCGTTATCGAGACAGAAGAGATCGGACCCATCCCTCGCCTTCCTCGTCTCCGAAGTAAAATCATCGAGCTCGACCTCCGCTTCTACCCCACCGATCGCCAAGGTATGGGAAAAAAACTCTATCCCGAAATTGAGAAGGAATTGCTTGGCAATGGAGCCGATCGCTACCCTCATCGCCGTCTCCCGGGCACTTGCCCTCTCCGCTACCAAGTGGATGTTCTTAAACCCGTATTTGATCACCCCCGGCAAATCGGCATGCCCCGGCCTCGGGACCGTCCCGGTATCAAGTTTTTTTTCTCTATTCCTTATCATAAGGGAGATAGGGGAACCAATAGTTAACCCCTCTATTACGCCTGAGAGGATCTCCACCCTGTCCTCCTCAAAGGATGCCCTCTTTCCTCTGCCCCAAGCCCTCTTTCTCAGCTTAAGCTCCCTGTCTATCTCCTCCTTGCTGATCCTCACTCCAGCGACCATCCCCTCTATTATCCCCACCAGCGCCCTTCCATGGGACTCACCGGCAGTCAGAAAGCGAAGCATTTAAAACCTCCTCACAAGTTTTTATGAAGAAATCCTCGTCGATCCCTTCCCCTAACCATATCTTTAAGCTCTCAAGTGCTTGATAGAGCAACATAGCCAGTCCATTTTCGATTATCGCCCCCTTCTCCTTAGCCGATTTCAGGAACCTGGTAATCCTGGGATTGTAGATCAGGTCGAAAACTATAAAACTCTCCATTAAGGAAAAATCCATCTCCAAAGGAGAATCCTTTTCGAATGGCTTCATCCCTAAGGGGGTGGCATTAACGAGCAAATCGGCTCTTTTAGCTTTCTCCTTTATCCTTTCGGCATTCCATAAATGCCCCTTCAAATTCGAAATAATAAAGGAGAAATTGCTCAGGACCTCTTCTATCCTTTTCTCGCTTCGGGAGAAGAAGATGATCTCCTTAATCCCCAATTTATAAAGAGAATAGATGACCGCCTTAGCAGCCCCGCCGGCACCAAGGATCACCGCACAACTTATCTTTGAAGTGTCATATTTCTCCAAAGCTCTGGTAAATCCGATGTGATCCGTATTATAGCCTTTGAACCTCCCATCCAGGTTATGAACGACATTTATCGAACCTATCTTGGAAGCTTCCTCATCCAATTGGGAAAGATAGGGGATAATTCGCTCCTTGTGAGGGATGGTTACATTGAAACCCACCAAAGAGGAATTCCTGATATCCTCTAAGAACCTGGGAAGAGCTTCAGGGGATACCGAAAATGGGAGATAGAGAGAGTCGATCCCCAGCTTTTCAAAATAGTGGTTGAAGATCAACGGGGAAAAGCTATGGGATAAACCCCTTCCTAAAAGGCCAAATAGCATCCTCTCAGCCATCTTCCCATCCCTTTAAGAGGGAGTAAAAATTGGGGAAGGAGATCTTATAACATTCAAACCCCTCGATCTCCGTTTCACCCTCGGCGATTAACCCTCCGATAGCTAAGGTCATAGCTATCCGGTGATCGCCAAAGCTCCGAACAGAACCACCGTTGAGCCTCTGAGGTCCTTCGACGATAAGCCCATCCTCCCTCTCCTCCAACTCCACCCCCATTCTCCTCAAATTAAAGACAAGGGCACTAAGCCTATCGCTTTCCTTAACCCTCAGTTCAGAAGCCCCGGAAATCACCGTCCTCCCCTTAGCCTGCGTCGCCAAAAGAGCAACCAGGGGGATCTCATCTATCAGAGTGGGGACCTCCTCTTTTTCTATCTTCACTCCCCGGAGGGGACTTGTTGAGACAGAAATGGTGGCAACAGGCTCACCGGAAACGGTCCTCTCTTCGCTCAGGGCTATCCTGGCTCCCATCCTCTCCACCACCTTGAGAAAGCCGATCCTGGTAGGGTTGACCCCGACATCAGGAAGGACAATCTCGGAACCCTCAACCAGGAGGGCTGCGGTAATAAAGAAGGAGGCGGACGAAAAATCACCGGGAACAACTACCCTCTGAGCGGAAAAACCCCTTTCCCCCAAGACGGAGATCACCTCGTTCCTTCTCTCAATATCTGCCCCAAAGTATTTAAGCATCCTCTCCGTATGGTCACGGGAAGGGATCGGCTCTTCGATCTCGGTCATTCCATCACTTAAAAGCCCTGCCAGGATCAAAGCGGATTTTACCTGAGCACTGGGAAGGAGAAGTCTATATCTTACCCCCTTCAAGTCTCCTCCTCTAATCCCCAAAGGGAGTTTATCCCCACCCTCCCTTCCGTCAATCTGAGCCCCCATCCTTCTTAAGGGGTCGACCACTCTCCCCATCGGTCTTTTTCTGAGGGAGGAATCTCCGGTGAGCACGGAGAAAAAACCTTGGCCCACGAGTATGCCCAATAAAAGACGGGCAGTGGTCCCCGAGTTCTCCGCATCGAGGACCTCCCTTGGCTCCTCAAAGCCAAAGAGTCCTTTTCCCTCCACCTTTACCCTGCCTCCGCTCATTTCGATCTCAACGCCCATCTTCCTCAGACAGGAGACGGTAGCGAGGCAATCTTTAGCGGGGAGGAGGTTTTCAATCTCCGTCCTTCCCGAGGCGAGCGAGGCGATGAGAAGAGCCCGATGGGAGATGGACTTATCCCCTGGGATCTTAATCTCGCCTTTGAAGCCCCTTCCCTTCCTAACAACAGCCATCATAACCCCTTCCTACGGCAGAACGGAAACCTCTCATCTGAGATAGAAAAGCCATAACCTTCTCCTGATCGGCTTCCTCTATCAACCATTTCACCTTGCTCAGCTTCTCCTGGAAAGCATCGATCATCTTGACTATCTGGTGGTGGTTGGTCCTTAAAATGCCTGTCCCTACCTCCTCTTCGGTTAGAGAAAGTCTGGTAGCCCCCAAGAATCCACCAGCGATGAAATTATCCACCAAAGGATCCTTTTTGAGGAAACCGTTAGCCAAAAAAGATAGGGCAAGCGATAAGACATACGGCAGATGACTGGTAAGAGAGACGATGAGGTCATGCCTCTCCGCATCTATCTCCAAGGGGATCGCCCCAATCTTCTCCAAAATGCCGAAGACAAAGCCCCTCCCGATATAACTCTTGCTGGTGGGAAAAATGGTGGCAAAGACCCTATTCCGGAATAGAAAGGGAGATGCCGCTTTGTAGCCCGCCTTCTCTGTTCCCGCCATTGGATGCCCTCCTATCAGAATACGATCGGAATGCTTCTGCATCATAAGGGTTATCGCCTTCTTTGTGCTTCCAGAATCTAACAGGATTGCTCCGGGCTTCATATACTTTGTGATCCTCGGAATTAGATCGAGAATGGTAAGGACCGGGGTAGAAAGGAAGATAAAATCCGCTTCCTCAATTGCAGAAGAAAGCCGGGATGTAGCCTCATCCACCAGCTCTTCTATCCCTGGTTCAGAAACGACCTCCTTCCTGTCCACTCCGATTATCCTTTTTCCTATCTTACTCTCCCTTAAAGCCAAGGCAAATGAACCACCAATTTGGCCCAGCCCCACAATGGCTATCACAATGTCCCTAAAGTCGCTAAAGTCGGACTCCATCAAATCCTCCTATTGACCGCATCTGCAACAGGCTTAAGTTCTTCCATTAATTGGGCAAACTCCTTTAGGTTAAGGCTCTGAGCCCCATCGCTTAGAGCCTTTTCCGGTTCTGGGTGTACCTCGATGAGGAGGGCATCTGCCCCTGCGGCTACCGCCGCTTTAGAGACAGCAGAAATAAGCGATCTCTTTCCGGTACTATGACTGGGATCAACACATACCGGGAGGTGCGAGAGCTCGTTCAACAGAGGGACGGCAGTGATGTCCAAGGTGTTTCTGGTATATTTTTCAAAGGTTCTGATCCCCCTTTCGCACAATATAACCTGTGGATTACCGTTAGAGAGGATATACTCAGCCGCCATCAACAGCTCCTCGAGGGTTGACATCATCCCCCGCTTCAATAGAACTGGTTTATCATACCTTCCCACTGCCTCGAGGAGAGCGTAATTCTGCATATTCCTCGCTCCAATCTGAAGGATATCCGCCACCTCCCCCACCACCGGAACGAGCTCCGGCGACATAACCTCAGTCACGATGGAAAGACCCACCTTCTCCTTCACCTCTGAAAGTAGCTCAAGCCCCTTTTCCTTCAATCCCTGGAAGCTGTAGGGCGAGGTGCGTGGTTTGAAAGCGCCTCCCCTTAAGATCCTGGCGCCCGCCTCCTTCACCGCATAGGCTGTCTCCATTATCTGATCCCTGCTTTCCACTGCACAGGGACCAGCCATAATGATGACCTCATCACCTCCAATGCTGATACCGTTTATCCTCACCACGCTTTTTTCGGGGTTGAACTCCCTGCTCGTCAATTTAAAGGGCTTGAGAAGGGGAACTACCCGTTCCACCCCCTCAAAGGCGGCAAAATAATCGTGGGGGATCTCCTTTCCATTCCCCACCACTCCAATTACCGTCTTTTCCTCCCCCTTAAGGAGGTGGGCTTTGAAGCCCAGCTTCTTCACCTCCTTTAGGACCTTTGAGATATCCTTAAGGGAGGCGTCTTTCCTCATTATTATTACCATCTCACCCTCCCCCCTTCAAATCGGGCCTAAGATTGACCGCTTCTCCTAAGTATTGATGCCTTACTTCATCCTGCCTTTTATCCACATAGGCATGAAGTAAAACCCTTATTACTCTCTCCATACTACGCGGTACATCGATCTCCCGAGCACATAAGGCAGGAACATATTTCCAGCCCATCTCCCTCAAAGCATAAGCGGGAAACTCGGCGTTAATATCTTTGGTAACGGTAAAGAAGACGCTTATAATGTTTTCCTTCTCTAAATTATTCTTTAAAACTATACTCTCTAAAAGTTGCTTAACCGCTTTTAGAATGCATTCTCTATTATTCCGCTCTATCTTAATAGCACCCCTTATACCTCTCACCCAGACACCTTTCTCCTCGTTATTGTTCATATTACCCTCCTTAAGCTCTTCAAAAAAGCTCTTATTGCTTGAAGAACCTCCTTTTCCTCTTCTCTTCCCTTTATTAGGCTAACGATGGCACTCCCTACTATCACCCCATCGGCTAATTCCGTCACCCTCTTTGCCTGCTCGGCGTTCGATATGCCAAAGCCAACGCAGATCGGCTTGGGGGTAGCCTTCCTCACCCTTTCCACATAGGAAACCAAATCTTGAGGAAGCTTATCCCTCACCCCGGTCACCCCGGTAAGGGAGACGAGATAGATGAATCCGGAAGATTGGTCTCCGATCCTTCTAATCCTTTCCTCGGAGGTGGTGGGAGCGACGAGATATATCAAATCTATCCCATTAGCGGAGAGAACCTCCTTCAGGGGAAAGCTCTCCTCCAGCGGTAGGTCTGGAACGATCACCCCATCAACCCCCGCCTCCTTAAGCTCCCTTCCGAACTTCCCTATCCCCCTTGCTACGATCAGGTTGAGGTAAGACATCAAGATCAGCGAGGTATTGACCTCCTCCTTTATTCGAGCGACCTCCTCCAACAACCTGGGAAGGGAAAAACCCCTCTCCAATGACCAGTGGCTTGAGTGCTGGATCATCTTTCCATCAGCAAGAGGATCGGAAAAGGGGATGCCGATCTCTACAAAATCCGACCCTTCCTCATCAGCCGTCAATAACAACTCCCGGAATAGCTCCGGTGAGGGGTAAAA
>JAGGZT010000045.1 GCA_021161905.1 Acidobacteriota bacterium
CCTTTAGTATAGGGAGGGAAGGTAGATGAAGAAGGGAGTAAAGTTTATCTTTCTAACCGTCCCTCTTGTTTTTCTTGTTGCTGGGTTATCGTTTGGGCAATACCCCGAGTTTAGCTTTGGGAAGAAGGCGGTCGAGGAAACCGCTGTAGCGACCTCCTATGGGATATTGAAATCCTCCTTCATTTCGAGTAAGGGTAGATATTACATCTTGTGGGAACTTCGGGGAGGGGATGAAAACTATTCTCTACTCCTTCGCGTATCCGAGGATGATTGGTATGTGAGGATAAGAGCAGGAAGGGTTAAAGCCAAGCTACACTTAGAAAAAAAGGGGTGCCTTAAGAAGGCACCCCTTATTTTTTAGCCCTATTCCTCTGCTACTTCTTTTTTTCTATGGTCACGAATTTCGCCTTCTCGAGGAGTTTGATGTACTTTGTTACCTCGGCGAGTGGTACTGGCTCATATTCTGCAGAGACCGCATTTCGGATGTCGAGGATGCTCCTCTTTCCATTGATGAAGTTTCTTATCTCAAATGTCGCCATCCTCGGAAGCCTGAGCTGGGGCATCTTTCCTATCCTCATATAGAAGAGGAAGGAGTCGAAATAGCCCTCGAAGTCCTTTGTTCTCTTAGGTATCAACCGCGCCGCCTTTCTCTCCTCGAGGCTTAGCTTCGGCAGGATCGGCTTCATCCCGAACCTGACTGCTAAGGAGCGATATAAAGCGAAGAGATCCCTCCGCGCTATCCTCTCCCGGGCGGTAAGGTTCCTCGAGAGAGAGTTGATTAGGGACGATACCTTGGGGCTGTTCTTGGCGAAGAAGGAGACTGAGGCGATGGTTTCTTTCTCCCTGAGGACGGATTGATGCACGATGTTGACCGCTTCCTTATAGTTGGTGGCAAGTTCCTCCTTTTTGCTCTTTGCCAGGAGCATCGTTGCCCTTTTCATATCGCAAGCGATGCGGGAAAGCCCCTGGGAGAGGATGTAGGGGGCGAGGGCGAGCGCTTCTTTCTCCCCCGCATTCGCAAGGAAGAGGGCGGAAACGGTGGAGAGGAAGCAAACCCTTCTCAGCTGGGTGGAATCCGATTTATCCGGACGATCGCGATCGGTATGGTACCACATATCGGGCCAAACGATGAGCATCACGCCGGGGATCCCCACCCCTCCATCGTCGAATACCGCATGATCGCTCGCTCCAAAGTAACGATCGATGCTGTAATAGAAGGTATCACGGCTTCCATGGGGGGAGTATATCGGATTGAGGATCCCATGGGGTCTTCCCTCGATATCATCACGGTTGGTCATCCCCACATATTCGATTGCATTCGCCACCACATCGTTCAGGAAGCTGGGACGGGACCAGGGGGTGCACTTGAGCCGGAAGATGCCGTTGTTCATCCTCAGTCCTTCCCCCACCATATCCTCATTGATCACCGCAAACGCTCGCTTAAGGAGTTCCGGATGTTTCTTGATGTAGGCGATGGTTCCGGAGAACTCGTTTATCCAGAGGAAGCGGATAGAGCGCTTCGGAGGAGGTATCTTCCCCTCACGGACGAGCTTGGTTATCGTCCGCGCCACCTCGAGGATAGCAACGCTTCCCGAGATGTTGTCGTTCGCCCCTTGTTTGGCGAATCCCTCGAAGAGATGGGCGGTGAACCATAGCTCCTCCTCAGGATGCTCAGTTCCCTTGATGAGGGCTACCACCACCTCGTTGTTTTCAGGATAACTGGTGGTTTTGCACTTGGCGTGGAGGGTTATCTTCACTCCCCGCTCAAGCATCCGCCTGAGCTCGTTCCCCATCCGGGAGGAGACGACGAAGGCGAAGGTACTGCTCATCCCTCCACCCCATCCTCCCAGCCAGTTCCAGCCGACCTCATCGGGGTCGTACTCAGGATGGGATGAGGAGAAGCAGATTATACCTGCTGCCTTGTACTTCACTATCCCCAGGCGGAGGGCGGAGAAGGGAGAGCCGTCAACGAGGAGAAGCTTTCCCGCTACATCCTTACCTTTATAGAACTCCTCCCTGTTTCCCGGTCCTACATAGATGAGCTCGGCAGTAACATCAGCGGAGGCGCTTCCCGGAGCGAGGCAGGCGGGGACATCATCGAGGCAGGTGAGCTTGACCAGCTTCGGCTTAACCATCCACAGCTCAGCGGAGACAGCATCCCAGGTTTTTCTCCCTTTGTTAGAGGGAAGCTTCTCTATTTTCCCTTCGATCCCATACTCCTTGAGCTTCTTCAGCATATATTCCGATTCGTAGAAATGGTTCAGGTATTCGGAAGCGGGGCGATTGTGATTGATGCCAGCGAGCATTATCTCGTTGTTTAAGGGGATCTCCCCTGAGACCTCGTTTAGGATTATCGGCACCAGCTTGTCCGGAATGAGGAGGGGCGGTGCTTCCCCTGCTCGCTTCTCCCCGTACGAAGGGATGAAAGCGGCGAGGGCGATGATTAGACCAATGACTATTACCCACTTCTTCCTCATTTCGTCAACCCTCCTTATTTAAGAGTGGAAAGATATATTGAGTTGAAGAGAAGACGGAAGGTGGCGTAAGCCTGTGCCCGATAGAGGACATCGAAGCCGATCAATACCACCTTTCCCTTCCCATAAGGAACGACCATCAGAGCAGATCTTTCTGCCAGGTGTCCCTCTCCAAGGATGAACCCGCTTGCCAATATATCCTTTGCCGGGTATCTTGCCACTGTCTCCCCTTTATCCCCTGAGAAAGCCTGGCTGAAGCGGAACATACAATAGGTCCTTCGCGGGGAACCGTATCCTATGGGATGGGTGTTGTCCACCTCGAGCCTGAGGATGGAGCCAGGGATAAAGAATTCCTTCGAGGAAAGCCCAGCTAAGGTATTTCTTACCGGTAGAGGGAAGTACTTGATGGGAAGCTCGGTAGCTGAACCCATAGCGATGAGGACACCCCCCTCCTCAACGAAGGAGGAAAGGGCTTTTATACCCTCATTGCCGATACCACCGGTGTACTTCGGAGGGTATTTCCCTTTAGGAAGCCCCTTTATTATCGTTTCTGCTCTTTGGTCCGGGAGGATGATGGCGTCGAACCTTGAGGCAAGTCCTCCTCTTCTTATATCCCTGTTGAAAATGCTCTTATAGGGGAACTCGAACTGCTCGAGGACGAACCGGGTCCAGCCCTCGGATATCGAGGGGACATAGCTTTTATATATCCCCACTCGAGGGGAAACCTCCCTCATCAGAGGCACTTTGGGAAGCCTTCTCAAGCGGTAAAAGGTGATGGGAAATTTTTCGCTCATTCTCGCTATATCCCCTGCTACTTTTTTCTCATTTTTTACAATGATGCTTCCCGGAGGGAGGCTCTCCTTTCCTATGACAAGTTTTCCTTTGGTACGGTAGATGGTTACCCCTTTTTTGAGCAGGCGGTTCATCACGATGAAACTTACATTCGTCTCCGGCGAGAAGGCGAAGTACCTGCCTCCTCTCCCAACTATTCTCCCTTTGGGTGGTTTTATCTTATCTACGAGAACAAGGTCGGCGGTAAAAGGCTTTTTCACCTCGACCGTCCTCACCCCCATAAGGAAGGGGAGGGTTTGAGCGGTGACATCATAGGGTCTTTTCGGCGGTCCTCCTGGATACTGGGGGATGTAGGGGTAATGTTGCACCTCGAGCAGGGTCTTGGCAAAGGAGCCGTAGGGCTGGGCAAGTCTTATCACATAGCTACCCGCGGGATAGCGTATCCCATCGGCGAGGAATGGGGAGATGGCTTTTTCCACTTCGACCATACCCATTCGGAGCACATTGAGCAATTTTGCGGTTGTTGCTGGGTCCTTTTGGCCTCGGGGGATTATGTAAGCGTAGGGTGGGACTTTTCTCGTAACCGCCCGTTTCCCTATGAGATAGAAATTCCTGAGCCAGCGGGTGCGGAAGTTCGCTGCATGGTTTAAGCAGGCGAAGGCAGCTATCTCTTCGTATTTGATGATGTCCCTGATATGCCATTCACCACCTTCCCAGGGAAGAGGGAACTTCCAGGATGATTGGAGGTAGTTCCTTCCCCCTCTTCCCCGTTTTAGCCTCTCCCTGGGGACGACTATTGGAGTAGCTATCCGCACACTGGCTAACTCCGAAAGGATGCGTACTCCAGCATGGTAATGCTGATAGGAGCGGGCTGGGGTCCAGGCATCGAATATGTCGTTGATGAGTACCCCCTTCTTCCCCTTTCCGATGAGCGCTGCCGCCATTGAGGTGCCGAGGTCGTTTATCTCCGCCACCAGGATGGGGTCCACATTGGGGTCGATCGGGTCGATAAACGGAGGGAGAAACATCCGGGCACCGGAGGAGCCCATCTGGTGCATATCGTAAACTATCTGAGGATGCCACACATTGTGGATCTTTCCCACAGTGAGCCTCGTTTCCTTCTGGCTGAAGAAGTACCAATCCCGGTTGTTATCGTGTCCCACATACTTGTGGTAGAGGAACGGAGGCGAGGTTCCTTCGTAAGGTGTTCCCAGGGTCTTTTTGTACCAGTTCACCACCAGCACCTGTCCGTCTGGGTTGAGCGAGGGGACGAGAAGTAGGATCACATTGTCGAGGATGTGGCGCACCTCGGGACTGTTCTCCGATGCCAAGCGATAGGCGAGCTTCATCGCCAATTGAGTGCTCGCTATCTCGGTAGAGTGGATGGTGCAGGTGATGAGGACGATCGTTTTTCCTTCTCGGATAAGTTTTTCTGCTTCCTTTTTACCTATCGTTCTGGGGTCGGCGAGTTTCTCCTGGATTCTCCGATAATAATCGAGATTGGCGATCGTTTTCGGGGAGGATATGATAGCCAAGATGAACGGATTTCCCTCGGTGGTTTTTCCCAACTCCATTACCTTCACTCGGTCCGACGCTTTGTCCAGGAGATTGAAGTACTTAACCACCTGGTTCCATTCCGGTAGTTTCCTGTCCTCGCCAATGGTGAAGCCGATTACCTCGCTCGGCTTCGGAACCTGAGCAAGACTGATAAGTGAAATTCCAAAGACGATAAAAAGTAGGAATGACAAAACACCTTTTCTTTCCATCCTTCCCTCTCTAAATGGTTATTGGGTTATAAGCACCCTTATTACCAAGAACTACATTTTAAATCTATAACTGAATTTTGCCAAGAGGATATCGCCCTGAGGGACGATGGAAACGCCCCAGGGTTCGTTGAGATAGTCCAAATAGGGGACAAGGGAATGGTTTTGGATCCAGACAAAGGAGAAAACAGACCCTGGTTTATACTTGAAGAGCGGAGTAACGGTGCTATACTTGGGTGGGGGTTTGTTCTCCTTATAGAGCGTTTCTCCATTTGCTTCCACCTCAGCATGCTTCTGGGAGGTGAGGGCGCTTATGATCCCAATATCCCAGCCACCACTGATCATTCCTTATAATCTTAGCGGCTGCCAAGATGGTTGTTTGCGCAGGAAAGTCGGTATATCTTTCGTCCGGGAAATAGCCCTGGGGTGCCTTCCCTATGCGACGGCTGTAGAAGAAGATGCTCTTTCCCCTTAACATTCCAATACCTGGTAGCGCCCTTATTCCCCAGCTGGAATATACTTCCCCTATCGATGAAAAAGAGCCTTTCTTCATATGATGATCCCTTGAAAAGGCAATAAAATCCCCCCTTTTCCCTATAGGGGAGAAATTAAGAAAGAGTTGGTTTGTTTATTTGTTGGGTGGTTGATCCTTAAACTGCTCTAAAAGCTGTTTCGCCACCGGAGCATCGGGACCATCAGGAGCGACCTCAAGATATTTCTTGAAATAGGTTACCGCTTTCGGGATGTCGTTTTTGTTCAAGTAGGCATAACCGAGCTTGATTATTGCGGGAGGCCAGTCTGGCTTTAACTCGAGCGCCTTCTGGTAGTTTTCGATGGCGTCGTCCACTGCGCCAGCGTTGAAGTAGATCTCAGCCAGATTGTAAAAGACAACGGGATCGTTGGGGCTTTGAGCGGTTACCTTTTCAAAGTATTCCTTCGCTTTATCCAGGTGTCCCTCCTTGGCGTAGCATTCACCGAGGTTGGTCAGTGCCTGGACTGAAGTGGGTTCATATTTCAGAACCTCTTTGTATTCGGCTATTGCCTCCTCATACTTGTTAAGCTTCCGATAGCAGTTGCCGATGTTGATATGAGTTTGGTAAAGGGTGGGGTTCTTCTCCAAAAATTTCTGAAAACCGGCTAACGCTTCATCGTACTTTCCCGCATTATAGGCTTCGAGAGCGGTATCGAATATCTTCTTGGAACCAGGAGCAAGGGCAGCCTTGCCTGGCTCACCCTTTTTGAGGGTGAATGTGATCAAGGGGTTTCTTGCAAGCTGGGTAAGGCGTACGAGTTTGGTTTTGGGGGCATAACCCGGGGCGGAGGCGGTTATCTTCCACATCCCACCGGAGAACCCCATTATCGCCCATTCTCCATTTTTATCGCTCACTGCACTAAAGGTGGCGGTGAACTCGTCGCTGACCATAGTTATGTTGGCACCTACGATCGGCTTTCCCTTCTCATCGAGAACCTTTCCCCTGACCCTTCCCGTGCCTCTTCCTTCCTGAGCCGCTACACTAAGTGCACCAAGTACGATGATGGCTATCGCAAGGAAAATTACGCTTTTCTTCATCGACACATCCTCCTTAAAAATTTCAAGCTCCTTTTAATTGTGCTCCTCCGGCGGGTTTTTGTCAAGGAGTAGAGAGGGAATTCCGTCTTAAAAAGGTAGGGCTGATGCTTAGAGATTGAAACGGTCTCCTGTTTCAGGTATTTTAAGAGGATAAATGGTTGAGGTGATACCTTGGAACAGCGGGCTTTTTCTATATTAGGGTTATCCATATTCACCTCGATGATTGGTATCGGTTTAATCTCACCCCTTCTCCCCATCTATGCGGTGAAGCTTGGGGCGAGTGGGTTCCTCATCGGGGTGATCTTCTCCGGTTTCTCCATCTCCCGGGCGATATTCCTCCCCATAATCGGTTCTGCCTCCGACCGGGTTGGGAGGAAGATGTTCATCGCTCTGGGGCTCTTCATCTATAGTTTGGTGTCATTGGGTTATGTGATCGCTGAGAGTGGAGAGGCGCTCGCCTTAGTCCGTTTCCTTCAGGGTTTCGCTGCGGCGATGGTCGTTCCCATCTCTATGGCTTATGTGGGAGATATGGCAAAGAGGGGGAAGGAGGGGGCTCTTATGGGGAGGATGAACCTCTTCCTTTTTGCCGGTTTTGGCTTTGGACCATTGATGGGCGGGGTGGTAGCCCATCTCTTCGGCTTCAGGATGGATTTTTATCTGATGGGAGGGTTATCCTTCTTCGCTTTCCTCCTCGTTCTCTTCTTTCTTCCCGAACTCGGCTATCATAAAAAGGTGGAGAGGAGCCATCTTTCTTATAGGAAATTACTCATCCATCCTACGATCCAAGGGGTGATGGCATTTCGCTTCACCAACTCGATCGCCCGGGGGATCGTTGCCTCCTTTCTCCCCATCTTTGCTAGCAGAAGGGCGGGAGTGGCGGAGATGGGGATTGGTGTTCTGGTAGCGGTGAACATACTTCTTACCTCGTTTCTTCAGGATTACTTCGGGAGATTATGCGACAGGAAATCACGGAAGAAGCTCGTCTTTATCGGGGCTTCGCTTGTTTCTTTAGCTCTCTTTCTTCTCCCTTTAGCCCATACCTTCCTTACCCTGTTTCTCGTAAGCGTTGTTTTCGGTGTTGCTTCAGCGATCGCCCTTCCCGCGGCTACCGCGATGATGGTAGAGCCGGGGAGGAAGCAGGGGATGGGACAATCGATGTCCCTGTTCAATTTGGCGATGAGCCTCGGTTTGGCAAGCGGTCCCCTCATTGGAGGGAAGCTCCTTGATTCTTACAATATCTCCGCCCCCTTCCTATTTGCTGGGGTGGTGAGCATTTTAGGAACTTGGCTCTTTCTCAAACTTGTAAAGAGGAGTGTAGGGATATCTTTGGGAGGGTAAAATGAAAAGGCGATTTCTTTTCTCGTTTCTTTTAGTTAGTGTTGTCTTCTTCTCCCTCTCCGGATTATCTGAGGAGAAGAAGACGATCACCATCGAGGAGATGGTGGGGGTGAAGACGATAAGTTCCTTAGCATTTTCCCCTGAGGGTGAGAGCGCGGTCTTTGTTTTAAATCGGGTCAATTTTGCCAAGAACCACTACAACCCCGATCTCTACCTCATAAGGTTCAAGAAAAACGAGATTATAAGGTTGACCACCTCGGAGAAACGGGACAGTTCCCCCAAGTGGTCACCGGAAGGGGGGCTTATCGCCTTCCTCTCAAACAGGGTAGGAAAGAAGAATCAGATATTCCTCATCAGGGATGATGGAGGGGAGGCCTGGCAGTTGACCAAGGAGAAGGAAGGGGTGATCAGCTTCTCCTGGCTATCTGGAGACACCATCGTCTATACCACTCGGGAGCCCCTTCCGAAGAAGGAACGGGAGAGGAGGGAAAAGGAGAAAAAGAAGGGGTTTGATGCCCGGGTGGTGGGAAAGGACAAAAGGAAGATCCTGTTTTTCAGCATCGATGTGAAATCGGGAAAGAAGAGGAAGATAACCACCGCTGACTACGGGGTAGGGGAGATAGTCGCTTCGCCGAAGGGTGATTTGGTCGCTTATACCACTAACTATACCGGAGATAGGGATGATTATTTGAACTACGATATCTTCCTCCTTGATGTGAAGACAGGTAAGGCGAGAAAGCTTACCGGCTTTCCTGGTCCTGAGCGGATGCCCCGTTTTTCCCCTGATGGAAGGTTCATCGCCTACCTTGCCCCGGTTGATCCCACCTTTGCCGCCTCCATCGAGAGGATCTACATAATCCCGGTAGTTGGGGGTAAAGCGAGACCGCTCACCTCCTCCTTCGATCGGACGATAAGCAGATTCCGCTGGAGTGCTGATGGCAAGTTCATCTACTTTGAAGCACCACTTGGCACCGAGACCCATATCTTCCGCGTCCCCGCACCAGGGGGAAAGGTGGAGCGGATAACCAGGGGGAAGGCGAACTATTACGGCTTCGATATCGATCGGATGGCTAAGAGGATGCTCCTCGTTCGTGAGGATGAGAAAAGCCTTCCCGAGGTCTTCCTCCTGCCGCTTTCCGGAAAGGGAGCAGAGAGGAAGATCACCGCCCTGAACCTTGATCTTTCCAAGAGGAAGATAGGGAAGCAGGGGGTGATAAGCTGGCGCTCCTCGGACGGGCTTAAGATAGAAGGGGTCTTGGTCAAACCGGTGGACTATAAGCCGGGGGTGAGATACCCCCTTATCGTCATCGTCCATGGAGGACCTCATGGTAGGGTGCGGAATGTGTTTCGGGATAGGGGAATGCAGATATTTGCCGCTTCCGGTTATGCGGTTTTGGCTCCGAATTTCAGGGGGAGCTCGGGATATGGAAATAGGTTCGGCACCATCAACCGGGGCGATCTCGGCGGAGGCGATTTCCGCGACATTATGGCTGGAGTGGATAAGGTGATTGAGCTGGGGATCGCCGATCCTGATAGATTGGGGATAATGGGAGGAAGCTATGGCGGTTATATGACCAACTGGGCGATAACCCAGACCAAAAGGTTCAAAGCAGCGGTATCGATGTACGGCATCTTCAACTTCATCACCGATTTCTCCAATTCGAACATCCCCACCTTCGAGAAGGAGTATTTAGGTTACTATTACTGGGAGAAACTAGATCCTTATCTAAGGCGCTCTCCCTTCTATTATGTGAGGAACATTGAGACCCCGGTGCTCATCCTCCACGGGGACGCGGACGCTAATACCTTCATCAGCAACTCACTTGAGATGTACACCGCCCTGAAGAAGCTCAAGAAAAGGTTTGAATTTGTGAGATATCCCCGGGAGGGACATGGTATCTCCCGGGAGCCCGCTCATCGGATAGATGTATTAAGGCGTGCTCTTTCCTGGTTCGATAATTACCTTGAAAGGGAGAAAGTTGGCAATTAGCCTTCCTTCTGATGAAAGGGACAATGTTTTAGGTGACAAGTATCGCAGAGGGAGGGTTTTGTAGGATAGGGGTAGGGTTTCTTCATCAATCGTACCGCAAAAGAGAGCGACTTCCGGGGAGCCATTATCAGCCCTGGGGTCAGCATTACTTCGATTTTCTCCACCGGGAGAAAGGAGAAGATGATCCGCTGTTGTTCAAGCTCCCATTTACCATAGCCTGGGCTTATCCTCGGGTAAGGGTGGAGGTGAGCAATATCCTCTCGATGGCAGATATGGGCGTTGGTGTAGTCAGCTGTCCGCTCCAATGCTTCGGAACCGAGAGCATCAAGAATGAGGGTTTCGAGCATCCTACCCTTCTCCGAAAGCTTGGTTATCTCCTCATCGAGTTTCTCCCCTACGGTGCAGATGGCGAGGCCAATTACCTCTGTTTCCCGGAAGAGGGTATGTTTTGGGTACTCCTTTTTAGGTATGAGGCGATAGACCGCCCGGGGGAAGATTAGCTCCGAAGCTCTGGCTACCACCTCTTCCACCAATTTAAGCACCCGTGGGGGTGGTGTCTTGGCTCTCCGATAGCCGAGGAGGTGGAGGATGTCCCTCTCTTTTATCTCCATAGGGAAATCAGCTAAAATAACGGGTGAGGTGTCCATCATATTTGGTAATCAGTTGTTCTTCTTCAGGTAAATACCTCCCTCTGAAGGAGGTTCCATTATCTTTATATCGACATACCGAGGTAAAAATTTATAGTTTAGACCAAAAAACAGCAAAAGCGAGCTTTCTTGCTTGGATACCGTACTTCAGGGGGAAGATATCCTTGATTTTTTTTTTAAAATATCTCTCTTTTATATTCAACAGAGCTCATCTGGTAAGCCAGGAGGTGTCCCTGAAGGTGATTATCGCATAAGGAACGGTCCAGATAAGGACAAATACATGGAGATAGGGATAAAGCATCCCGAAGACAAAGTCAGTGTTTTTCTCGAACTTTATGTAAAGAAGGATATAGATGGAACCCATTATGCTTATCATAGCGAGAAAGCGAAGGATAAGGACGGGGTCGATAAAGAAATATCTCATCGAGTAGAAGAGAACATAGAACTGGAAGGGGATGAGGGTTACCGAAAGGACGAAATCGAATATAGGTAATATCCGGTTTCTGGGGCGATAGCGCTTGAACATAAAGGTGGCGAAAATAATGCTCTCCCTAATGAAGCTCTTGTGCCATCTGGTTAACATCTTGGCGAGCTTCTTCAGGTTGTTGGGCACTGTGGTATAGACCACCGCGGTCTTCTGATAAACGGTGTCGTACCCTGAGCGAAGGACGAAGTTGGTGAGGGAACGATCATCCCCATAGGTGCACCGTTGGTTTAAGAATATCTGGTTCACCCAAGGCTCGAGTATCTTATCGATCACCGTCTTCCGGTAGGCGGAGAGCACGCCGGAACAGCAGAAGACCGTTCTAAAGGCAGAGCGGGAGGCACGGAAGAATTCAAAAGCCAAGGTATAGCGGACGGCGAGCATCCTGGTTAAGAGATTTTCCGTTTTGTTATATACCTTTACCTTGGCGGTGGCAGCGCCCACCCTGGGATCATCGAAGGGGGCGACAATCGCCCTCAAGGCGTCCTTCTCCATCACGCTGTCGGAGTCCATAGTGACGATGATATCGCCCTTAGCGATCCTCATTCCCGCAGCAAGTGCCTCCCTCTTTCCTTTGTTCTCTTTGAACCTTATCGTCTTCACCAGATCGGGATAGCGTTTTCTCGCCCGGTCGATGTAATACCAGGTGTCGTCCTTGGAGGCATCATCGATGCAGATTATCTCCTTTAGCTCCTTGGGGTAATCGGCGGCGACAGCGGAGAGGATCGATTTCTCCACCATCTCCCCTTCGTTGTAAGCGGGGATTACCACCGTCACTCGGGGAAGTCTCTTTTTCTCCTTTATGGGGAAGGAACGGTAACGGAAGCAGAGGAAGGCGCGGTAAGGGAGATGTATCGCCACCATACAGGCGTAGAGGAATAGGGGAAGGGTGAAATAGCGTGGGACATAGCGAAGGTGATACCAATAGTCCGCCTTCTGAAATGAGCCAGTTACCACCGCAAGCAGGATAATGAGACTAATGAACATAAAAATAGAGAGCTTGAGGAGGTTCTCGTAGCTCCCCTCCTTTACCAGCTCTAACTTCTTTACCGTCGGTTCAGTGGTTAATCGATGATTCATTGCCCCCTTCTTCCTTTATATTCTTAAGGGGAAAATTAAGTGAGTTAAGGATTATCCTCTCATATGAACCCTTATATATAAGGAAACCCCCCTTGTCAAGGAATAAACAGATTTTTCCCTCATCTCTATCCTTCCACCTTATGGACGATCTCCTCGAGTCTTCTCCTTCTTGTAGGATGTGGCTCCTCCGCAGGATAACCCAGGGGAAGAATGATTATCGGCCGCTCCGTCCTTGGCAGGGAAAGGGCTTTTCCCACCTCCTCTTCATTGAAGGCACCGATCCATACGGTGGCGAGTCCCAAGGCGACAGCAGCGAGCTGAGCATAGCTGGCAGCAATGGTGGCGTCCTGAAGGCTGTAGAGTTCCGCTCCCCGCGAGCCGTACCGCGCTGCAGAACGTCTTCTATTGGCGGTGAAGACGAGAACCACCGGGGCAGAGGCGATGAAAAGTTGTCCGTAGGCAGCATCAACGAGCTTTTCCTTCAACGCCTCGTCCCTAATTAGATAGATTTCGTAGGCTTGGAGGTTGCCCGCTGAAGGGGCAGCGTTTGCCGTCTCAAGGACCTTTGTCAGCTTATCCTCCTCCACCCCCTTGGCGAGAAACCTTCGCACAGAACATCTCTTAGCCACTACCTCGAAGAATTCCATCTCTCCCCCCTTAAGGAAAAACAATAGACCTTCTCTTTTTACCCAATATATACTCTTCCTGTCAAGATGGATAGTGGTTGTTTTTCCCCTTCGTTTTGTCGTAGAATTAAACTTCGATAAGTTATGAAGGAGGTTGGTTGGTAATGACGGTTACCATTTTCTTCCTTGTCCGCCACGGAGAGACCGAATTCAATCGACAGAAGAGGTTTATGGGTTGGATAGATGAACCCATAAATGAGGTTGGAAGGAAGCAGGTTGCTCTCCTCGGGAAACGGCTGGCGAATGAGGAGATAGATTTCTTTGCCAGCAGTCCCTTAAGACGAACAAAGGAGACGGTGGAGGCGATACTGGGACATCATCCTGGAGGAAGACTCGAGCTTTATCCCGAGCTCGGAGAGATAAGGCTTGGTCCTTGGGAGGGACTTACTTGGAAAGAGGTGGGAGAGAGATATCCCAAGGAGAAGGAGCTTTGGGAGACGGAGCCGGCTAAGGTTCATCTTCCCGGGCTTGAGACGGTGGATATGGTACGGGACCGGGTGGGGAGGAAGATCGATGAACTCCTCTCCACTCATAGAGGAGAGAGGATCCTCATCGCCACCCATGATATGGTGGTCCGACTCGCCATCTTCCATCTCTTGGAGATCGATAACAGACATTATCGGTCATTTCCGGTAATGAACGCCTCTTTATCCATCGTTCGGGTGAGGGAGAGGTTGAGAGAGCTCATCTTATTCAACGATACCTCCCACTTAGCTCCTTTAGGGAAAAATTTTTAGGGTTGACAGGAGAGGGTGAGTTGATATAACAATCTCCTCTTTTGTTTAATGGAGAAAGAGGAAAAAGGATATTGTAGTTTGAGACGGAGGACTCATGGAGTTTTTACTACCTTAAATTTTAGGTTTCCTCTCCTTTCAAGCCTCCAGGGATTTTAATCCATAAGAATTTTGAAAAAGAGGCTTTTTGTTGACAAACGGTTTTTGGGGGACTAAGAGAAGGGGGAATTTCGGGTGTAATTTATTGTAAAAAATGGAGTAATAGGAGGTGAGGCCCAAAGAGCAAAATAATTTAGGCGAGGAAGTAAATCCTTGTTTTAAAGGCTTAATAAATAAACCGATGTAATGAGGTGGTAAAAGATAACTTTTCAGAGACCCAATGCAAGCTTGGCTACGGGAACAAAGAACCGCATTCCTGATGTAGCTCCCATATCCGGTCTTTGTCCCGTTTGTTTGGGATGGCTGCCCCGGTGGCTGCGAGGTGTGAACCTCTTCGCTCCGGGGACGAGAGGTGCTCTATCCTCAGCCGTATTCTAAAGTGACCGCTGGTGCCACCAAGGATTATCCGGTAGATTACTCTCATCTCAATATCCAAGGGAATCGATAAGGGGATCAGGGAGGGCAAGTTTCCTCCTTCCGTCTCCAAGTACGGCAACAACATCGAGCAGATCTATGTCAAGGCTGCTGAGCTCAAGGCGAAGTACGGGAAGGACTTCGAGCGGCTACCCGTTGGTGCCATTGGAATGTATACCTACGCCGATCGGCTGGCTACCGGTCTCAGGCAGTTGATGGCTGGTGCTCGGAAGTTCACCTTGGATAGCATAGGGCGTGATGATCTCATCGCCCTTACCAAGGAGGCTGCCGAGGTCACTGGTATCCCCTATGTGAGGGAACACGATTTGGAAGAGGTGGACAAGATCCTCGGGGTGTAATTTCTTCCCGAACTTTTGGGGCTCGGGTGGCTTCTTTACCCGAGCCCCCATTTTCCTTAGCCGATCCCCTCCTTCCCCTTCCCAGAGAGGGGGAGGTTTCTTTTGTCCCATTGAAATAAAATCTTGACCTTTTCTTCATTAAGGGATATAAAATAAGGTTCCGTTTTCTACTTTTTGCCCAATCATCAGGGTGAGCGATGGGCTTTCGAAAGAAGAGGAGGTTCTATCTCTGTGTTTTTCAGCTGAGGCACTTAAGGAGATGGTTTTTGATCCTGAAGGGGAGGAGAGTTCAATGGAGAAAAAGGTAGTCGTTTTTGCCCCTACTTGGGGAATAGGGAAGAGGGAAAAGTTCCCCTCATCGGTGGAGCTTTGGCTTGAGGATACAATGGCAGAGCTTCCTCCTGCCTCTCTTCTTGAGCCATTTCTCAGGGGAGTAGATGGTATCTTTTTGGGGGATGTGTTGTCAACTGAAGACCCTGAAGGGAAGAGAAGCGAAGGCTTGGCTGATCTTATCTCTGCAGTTATCTCTTGGTTGGGGATATCTCCCCTTAGGTTCTTCTTCTGTCAAGTTTCTCGTAAGGGTGGGGAGAAGGTCGATCGGTTCGTTATGGATTTTTTGGAGAGGATTGAACCTCTCCCTTCGCTTTTTGAGGAGATTTCTGAGGAGAGGCTCAAGAGGAAGATCGAGGCGGCGAAAAAAGGGCTTTCTGCACGGAAGCTCCCCTTCCTTTTAGGAAAACGGGATGAGCTTTCAGAAAAGGGCAATCTCTTTGGTGAGCGATTCACCCAACTCGAGCTCAAACGGATGTTTTATAGCGTCATCTCTGATGAGCTTACCGCTTTCGAGCTTCTCTCCTTATTGGCGGAGAGGGCGTATTCTGTTCCCGAACTGGCTAAGCTCACCGCTTTACCCCGCCCCCAGGTTTTGGGGCAGCTCTCTAATCTAAGAAGGCTAAACCAGGTTGATATAGTTGAGATAGAGGGTACTACCCCGAAGTGGGGTAGAAAAGGGATTAACCGGAAGTAGGAGGAAAGATGGAGAAAAAGGGTGTATTAGTCGTCGGCGGAGGCATCGCCGGGCTGGAGGCAGCGCTCGATTTAGCTGAGCTCGGCGTGGATGTCTATCTACTTGAGCGGGAGGAGAGGCTTGGGGGAAGGGGAGAAAAGCTTTCCCTTGTCGCTCCCTCCGAGCTTCCTGCCCGTCTTCTCCTTGCGAGGAGGGTGGCTAAGGCTGTTCTTAACCCCCGGATTCATATCATCTCTAATGGGTCTATAGAGGAGGTGAAGAAGGAGGAGGATGGGTTTATAATCTCCCTTTCCAAGGAGCCCACCTTGGTTAATGACGATTGTATCTCCTGTGGCGCTTGTGCTCGGGTTTGTCCCATCAAGCCTTACTCCCAGTTTGAGGAAGGGCTTCTCCAGCGCTCCGCAGTGGATAGGGAAGACAGAGCAAGCTACCCCCCCTATTTCGGGATCGTAAGGGAGACCCCGCCCTGTTCCCTTGCCTGTCCTGCGGGGATCGATGTGAGGCGTTATGTGAGTCTCATCGCTGAAGGGAAGTTCGCCGAGGCGATCGCTGTGGTTAGGGAGAGGAACCCCCTTCCCTCGGTTTGCGGCAGGGTCTGTCCTCATCCCTGTGAAGCCGCTTGCAATCGAGGTTTGGTCGATGAGCCGATAGCGATAGAAGCCCTGAAGAGGTTCGTCGCCGACTACGAGATAGCGTTGAGAGAAAGGGGGGAATTTACCTACCCCAAGCCAAAGGAAAAGAACGGGTTTAAGGTGGCGGTGGTTGGATCTGGTCCTGCCGGTCTTACCTGTGCCCATGACCTCGCCCTTATGGGCTATCAGGTGGTTATCTTTGAGAAGGAGAAGGTGGCTGGTGGTATGATGTATCTCGGCATCCCTGAATTTCGGCTCCCCCGTGATGTCCTTGCCCACGATATCGAATATATCGAGAAGCTGGGGGTTGAGATAAGGCTCAATACCCCCATCGGTCCTGATCTCAGCCTGGATGATCTTTTCGAGCAGGGTTTCTCCGCTATATTCATCGCCACCGGTGCCTATGAGGGATATAAACTTGGAGTGCCTGGCGAGGAGGAGTATTCGGGAGTGGTCGATTGCATCAAGTTCCTCCGTGAGGTGAATTTGGGGAGAAAGGAAAAGCCCGGGGATAAGGTGGTCGTTATCGGGGGCGGAAATTCAGCGATCGATGCCGCTAGGGTGGCGCTTAGGCTTGGTGCTTCCGAGGTTACCATCCTCTACCGTCGTTCCCGGAAGGAGATGCCTGCTAACCCCTGGGAGGTGATTGAGGCGGAGCGGGAGGGTGTTCGTATCCATTTTCTCGCTGCACCGACCAGGATACTGGGGAGAGATGGGAAGGTTACTGGGATGGAGTGTGTGAGGATGGAGTTGGGCAAACTTGACGCCAGCGGAAGAAGGCGTCCCGTCCCCATCCCGGGTTCTGAATTCACCATTTCCTGCGATTTCATCATCCCGGCTATCTCCCAACAGCCGGATGTCTCCTTTCTCGGGGAGGATCACGGGCTTGAGATATCCCGTTGGAACTCCATCGAGGTCGACCCGGGGACGATGGCTACTGCACGTCCAGGTGTATTCGCTGGAGGCGATGTGGTTACTGGACCAAGAACGGTAGTCGAGGCGATAGCCGCAGGCCATAAGGCGGCTAAGGGCATCGACCGTTATATAAAGGAGGGCGTGAGATGAAGAGGCGGAAGTTCATCCCGGATTATAAAGATATTCCCAAAAAGAGAGAAGCTATTCCTCACCTCTCAATTGCCGAACGAAGAGGTAATTTTAACGAGGTTGAGCTTACCTTTCCTGAGGAGCGGGCGGTATCCGAAGCCTCTCGCTGCCTTACCTGCAGGAAGTGCATTGGTTGTGGTTTATGCGCCACTGTCTGTCCTGTTTCCGCCATAGATTATAACCGGGAAAAGAAGAGGATAACACTCGCAGTTGAGGCGGTGGTGCTTGCCCCTGGCGCTTCTGAATTCGATGCGGGAAGGAAAAAGGAATTTGGCTACCGGGAGTTTGCCAATGTTTTTACCTCGTTGGAGGTGGAGCGTATGCTCGATCCCGACGGTCCTTACGGAGGGTTGTTCCTCCGAGCCTCAGATGGAGAGATTCCGGCTAAGGTGGGGATCGTCCTCTGCGTTGGTTCGCGCGAAGAGGGTATTGGTGCCCCCTATTGCTCCACCATATGTTGTAATAGTGCTTTGAAGCAAGCACGGACAATAATAAGGAGATACCCCAAAGCTGAGATAACTATCTTCCACCGGGATATAAGGACCAATGGCTTTGGTTCCGAGGCCTATCTCCGTTCTCTTGAATCCCTCAGTAAGGTAGATTTTATATACGGGAGGATCACCTCCCTTGAGGAGGATGAGAGGAATCAGGATATCATCATTCGCTATGAGGATGGGGAGGGTAGAAAAGAACGAGCTCGATTCTCGGCGGTGGTGCTTGCGACTGGGCTCCGTGCCCCAGATGATGCGAGGAAGCTCGCCTCTTTATTCGGCATCAAGCTAAATCGGTATCGTTTTGCCGAGACTACCTCTTTCTCCCCGATCGAGACCGATAACCCCCGGGTAGTGGTGGCAGGGACATTCACCGGTCCCAAAGGGGTGGAAGAAGCGGTGCGGGAAGGAACAGCGGCAGCTGCGGTGGTTGCTCCTCGCCTTGCTCGAGAGGAGATACCTTCAACCAAAGCCACGGGGGAGGAAACGGTTGGAGAAGGAGGGGTGGGCGTCTTTATATGCGAGCATTCCCTCCGTCATCTTAAACTCGATCCCAGGGTGATTTCGGGGAGGATCAGGTCTGTTTCCCAGGTCTCCTATGTGAGGAGTTTCCCCTTCCTTGGAGATTTCCTCTCCACTAAGGAGATAAAGAAGGTGGTGTCTACTAAGGGGTTCTCCCGGTTGATCCTTATCACCGTCCTTCCTGAAGCTGTATTCGAGAGGAGGCATTTCGCCAAGGGGGTAGGATTTTTGGAAGAGGCGATCTTTTTCGTCAACCCCTCCAAATTGAGGGACGAAGAGGAGATAGTAGCTAAAGTGGAGGAGAGCCTTCACCTTGATCCTCGAAAGGAAAGGAAGATGCCCAGTTCCTCCTCCGCATTGGTTGTCGGAGGTGGGGTGGCAGGGCTTGAGGCTGCCCTGACCCTCTCTTCATTAGGACATCCGGTGCATCTGGTTGCTGAGGCTGAAGAGTTAGGAGGTCTCTTTAAGGATAGTTACTTCACCCTTTATGAAGAAGATGTACAGGCTGCTGTCTCAAAGCTAATATCCGCTGTTGAGGAGGACCCAAATATAAAGATCTATCTGAGATCAGAGGTGGCGGATGTATCAAAAAGGGAGGGGGATTTCCTCGTCAAACTCTCTCAAAGTGACGAACCCCTTACCGTAGGCGTCATCCTCGTAGCTACCGAGGGGAAGGTCTGTACCCCAACCGTCTGTGGTTATGGAAAAGACCCTCGGGTGATCACCCAATGGGAGCTTGAGGAAAAGCTTGCTAAGGGGACCTTTTCCGCTCGCCGGGTGGCGATGATCCAGTGCATCCGCGGTAGCGAGGATTATACTCTTTCCTACTGTAGCAGGCTTTGTTGCCCCTCGGCAGTAAAGAATGCGCTTAAGATTAAGGAGCTCTCTCCAGATACCGATGTATCGATAGTCCATTCTGGTCTTCGCCTCTTTGGCTTTGCCGAGGATTATCTCGAGAAGGCGAAGGAAAAGGGGGTGCGTTTCTTCCGGGTTTCGAAATTCCCTACCTTTGACTCCGCCGAGGTGCTTAAGCTCAGGTTTAAGACGATCGCTGGTGAGGAGTTGAATCTCTCCCCGGATGTGATAGTTCTTGCCACCGGAGTCCTTCCCAGCCCAAGGAATGTGGAGCTTGCCCACATCCTCGGACTAACGACCACCAAGGAGGGTTTCATCAAACCTGAAGCGCCACTTTTCCCCTCTCTTTCCGCTTCCTCCGGTGTTTTCTTTGCTGGTTTTGCCGAGGCTCCGATGGAGGTGCGAGATGCGGTGGTCTCAGGACGGGCAGCGGGGATGAAGGCTGGGTTATTCCTTAGGGGAAAAGATAAACCCTAAAATTTTACTTGATTTCAGGAGTGGAGGGAGATAGAATAAACTGCTTCCCCAAAGGGGGGAAGCAGGTTAATTTTTATGGGAGGTCTTTATCGTTAACTTTATAGTAGTAAGGAGAAGGGTAAAATGAAAATTAAGCCTGTAAAGTATACCGTTGAAGAGGCGTTAGCTTATCATGCTAATAACTTCAGCGGTGGCGGAAAAATAGAGGTTATAAGTAAGGTTCCGGCACGGAACGCCTATGATCTCACCCTTGCTTATACCCCTGGCGTTGCTGAACCATGCAAGGTCATCGAAAAGGATCCGGAGAAGGTCCACGACTACACCGCCAGGGACAATTTGGTGGCGGTGTTGACCGATGGAACTGCTATTCTCGGTCTGGGTAATATTGGTCCCCAGGCGGGGATGCCGGTTATGGAAGGTAAGGCGGTTCTCTTCAAGATGCTCGCCGGTGTCGATGCCTTCCCCCTTTGTATCGGCACCACCGATACCGAGGAGATCATCAAGTTCGCAAAGTGGATCGAGCCCACCTTCGGTGGGATCAATCTGGAGGATATCTCTGCTCCTCGGTGTTTTGATATCCTTAGCAGGTTGAGAAAAGAGCTCGATGTCCCCGTATTCCATGATGATCAGCAGGGGACGGCGGTAGTGGTTCTCGCCGGTCTTATCAACGCCTTGAAGATCGTGGGAAAGAAACTTGAGGATATTAAAGTCGCTGTCTCCGGTGCCGGAGCTTCCGGTATTTATGTGACCAAGCTGATTATGGGCGCTGGCGTACGGGATGCGGTTCTCGTTGATACCAAGGGGATCATCTACGAGGGAAGAAAGGAGAATATGAACCCCTACAAGGAGGAGATCGCCCGTACCACCAATAGGGAGAAGAAAAAAGGCGGTATTGCTGAGGCCCTTGAGGGTGCCGATGTGTTCCTCGGCCTTTCGGTTGCCGGGCTGGTGACCAAGGATATGGTGAAGCGGATGGAGAAGGATCCGATCGTGTTCGCGATGGCTAACCCGGTACCCGAGATCATGCCTGAGGAGGCGCTCGAGGCAGGTGCCAAGGTTATCGCTACCGGCAGATCCGACTATCCCAACCAGATCAACAATGTTCTCGGCTTCCCTGGTATCTTCCGCGGCGCCCTCGACGCGAAGGCTACCGATGTGAACGAAGAGATGCTCTATGCTGCCGCCCATGCCCTTGCTAATCTGATTCCCGATGACGAAGTCCGTGAAGACTACATCATCACCCACCCGGTCGATCCCAAGGTGATGCCCGCTGAGGCAGCAGCGGTTGCCGAGGCAGCGGTGAAGACTGGTGTTGCCCGGAAGAAGGTCACCTATCAGGAGGTTTACGAGCACACCAAGAAGCTGGTCGAGGTGAACCGCGAGCGTTACGATATGATGGAGGAGATCTGGAAGAAGCACGGAATACTCCCGAAGAAATAAAAAGGGGTGGAATCAGAAGGGGAGGAAGATCTTCTTCCTCCCCTTTTTCTTTTGATGTTTTAGAAAACTAAGACTTCTTCCCCTTCTCCAGTTGCTCCCTCAAGGCGGCCAATTTCCTTTTTCTCGCCTTTTCCTTTCGATGGTGTTTTTTGAGCACCATCTTCTTCTTTTTGTTCATACATTCACCTCCCCTTAATATTTTAGCTTGATCTCACCGGATATTATCCACGGTTTTTCTGGAAGGTTCGCCGGAATGACCGGACGCCTTCGATATATGGTAAGCCTCCCCCCGTTTCGATACTCCTCTCCCTCCCTCTTTATCTCAAAGGAGGAGGTAGCAAGCATCCTCGCCGTTGCCTCATCGCAGATGAGATGTGCCCTCGAGGCGAGCTCACAGTAGGCTCCGTAAGGGGTTTCATCCGCTGTCTCCGTTACCCATTCGAGACCGGTGATGTTGGGGAAGCGAGCCATAAAGGAGCGTGAGCTTGGGCTCTTGTTCTTCGCCGGGAAGTAGACGAGGAGATGGTTATAGTAGGCGGTTTCGAAGTGCTTGGGAAGTGGTTTCTCTCCGTATTTCAGATATACCTTCCGGAACTCCTCGTTCCACCAGTCGATCGTCCTGCCCGCCGGATCACGGAAGCGGTTGTTTGCCAGGAGGGTGGTGATCATCTCTCGATGCCCCACCGCAAGGGCGAGTGTCTCCGGGTAGTCCGGGTCGGGTATCGCTATCTCGATCATCTTCCCCGGGTGTGCCGGATCATCTATCCTTCGCTTCGTTCCCAGAAAGCCATGGAAGGTGTAGAAGAGGGCGCGAGGGATCAGATAACTGGGAAAGTCCGGTGGGGCATAACCGGCGAATGGCTGAACCCACTCGTGGGAGGGAAAGGTATGGTTGTTGCCGAAGACATCGGGAAGGAAAAGACGGAACATCTTGAGCCTCGCCAGCCCTTCGCGATACTTGGGCGGTTTGGAGAAGACGAATCTCCCGTTTTCCACGGTAAATTTGGGATAGGAGACATTTACCCCAACCGAGTTGTACCTTCCCGCATGGAGCATCCATAGCGGGGTAATCTTTCGCAGTTGGTCGTGGATCGCTGTTCCATCTACATTCTCTATGGGGATGGCGACGAGGTTTATCTTTTTGAGGAGCTTCAGGTAATCTTTATCGCTGGTAATAAGCTCAATAAGCTTGAGGATGGCGTTGGTCGAGGTTACCTCGTTCGCATGTTGTCTTCCTAAGGCGAAGTAGGTCGGTTTATAGGTAATCAGCTTCGGTATCGAGCGAAGCATCCCCACCTTGGGCAGGGTAACCGTCATCCCATAGACCTTTCTCCCCTGGTAGGATTCCGAGAGGGGGAAGAGGATAACTCCGGGGTGGCGAGCGAGCTTCCTCATTATCCCTACCGACTCCTCATAGCCGATGGGGCGATCGAGAGGGACGGGGTATTCCTCCTCTTCCTTTTTGGATTGAACCACGCTTTTTACCTTTTGCGCTACCTTTATGCCTCTCGTTAACATCTTTTTCCCGTCCAGGATGAGGAACTCCATCCGGGATAGATCGGGATAATTGAAGACCTCCTGGGCTATCCCCTGCTTTTTGAGGAGGTTAAGAGCGTCCACCATTTCTCCTCCCTTTTCCGCATCATCTACCAAGAGCCGGAGAAGTAGGGAGTGTGCCTTCTCCCCCTTGATCACCAAGCCGATGGTGGAGGGCCTTCTAAGCCGTAAGGAAAGCTTACGCCCCTCAAGGTCGGTATCCCGGAACTTGACCCCGGAGAGCTTTACCTCTTTTTGCCCGACGACCATCTTGGGGAAGTCCGCCTGGTTCACATTGAACGATACCGAAAATCTCCCCGCTCTTCCTAAATATCTCTCGTCAGGATGGACTACCGGTAGCACCAGCCCCGGGGTGGTAAAGGGTTTTTGGGGACCCAAGAGCTCCTCGCCGAGCGCCTTGAAGAAATCCAGGGTGACGAAGTAGAGGTCCTCCGAGATCGCCTCGAGGGAGGAGATCCGTTCCTGCCTTATCCCCTTTGGGTTTTCCGGGGCTAAATCGCGGTAGGTGTAGTTCATCTTCCCACCCAGGGGATAAACGGGGAAATCGCTTTCGCTTAAGGCGAGATCGAACCTGAGGAGGCTGAAGAAGGGCTGTTTCTCCTTTATCTTTGAATCGCGGGGGAAACCGGTGATCTTGAGGACGAGGTTTCTGAAGGTGGGGAGAAGCTCCCTCTGGTAGATCTCCCACACCCGCTCCAAATCGGTTTTGATCCTCTTCTTTAAGATCGATCTTTCCCCTTGTTTCACCTCAACGAATCCGGTGGGGACGCGGACCCTCCCATAGTATCGGTTGCGAGAAAGAAATGGGGGAAGGAGTTCTCCTGGGGCATCAGGGTAATCGCGGAAATAATCCTGCTCCTTTAGGGGTGGGGAGAAGGAATCGATGGTGATCTCCTTTTTTCTCTCATCTACCACCTTTATCTGGTAGATGGGTTTATTTTTATCGTACCTTTTTTCCTTGAATACTACCTGATCCCGGCTTATCCCAAGTTCTTGGGCGAAGACATCGTCTATCGGATAGAGCTCAGCCAGGAAGCGGTTGGGAAGCTCCTTGTCATAACGGCGTGCTCTTTTGTTCTCATAGGGCTCCCTTACGCTGGGGAACTTCTGGTAGCTTATCACTATCTTCTTTATTTTTCCTTTATATCTCTTGAGCTTGGGAAGTACCCCGTAAGCCAACCAGCTGAAGCCGGGTTTATAGGCATTCAGGATGGTGATCTTTATTTTATCCTTCTTTATCCCCTGTTCTAACAATATCCTTTCTATCCTTGAGGATAGTTCAGCCCTCACCTTCGGTGGTTCACTCACCAATGCGAAGATGAGAACCGGTTTCTCCGGGGAGAGCTTTGAACTCACCTGAGAGACGAGCCTGATTAATTCGTTTCCCTCCCAGGGTATTTGGAAGCTCTTTTTGAATATCGGTTTCGGGTCTTTCCTCCTTATCGTGGAGACCTTTACCTTTTGCCCGAATCTTTCCTCGATGAGGGTGGATAACTTCTCCGGAAGCCCCTTTCCTGGCGCCTCAAGATATAGTTTTATTTGAGGTTTCCCCGAGAGAGGAAGCTTTTTAAGGTTTATTATTGCCGAGGCGAGCTGTCCCGCGGTCGCTCCCTTGCCTCCTATCTCGTCGGCAGTGAAGAAGCGAAGCGCTTCCTCTTCCACATCCTCGAGGGTGGTCCCACCGAGCTCAGCCTTCCCCAGGTAGGGGAGACGGTGGGCGAGGAAATAGCAGGCGCTTCTCACCCCCTTATCCGTTTTCCCGGTTGCGATGAGCACTGTCTCCTTCTTCCTCCACCCCTTGGGAACGATGCCGAGGAGCCCCTCATCCCCTTTAAGGGTGAGAAGGTTCAATCTGCCCTTTTTTATAAGGGATTTTATAAGTGGCTCATCCCTCTTCCCCACAATGATCGGGTTGGTGATGGGTTCACCCTCTTTAAGCTCCTCCTTGAAGGTGGCGATGGGGAAGATGATCCCGGTTGCTGAAAGCCCGATGCGGGAGGCGATGGCGAGAACCCCCTGGGCTATCTCAAGGGAGGTTTCGGTGAAGATTATCCGGGTATCGGTTCTTTCGGGAAGGAGACTTCCCCTTCCTGTTTTATCCTTGGTATCGCTGTAGATACCCTCGAGGCTATAGAAGGTGGAAAGATCGAAATCCTTTTTCCCTTCGCTCGCCTCAAGTGGAGGAAGCACCCGCTTCTTGGAACCTCCCACTCGAGGGATGACGATCGATACCTCTTTTCCCTTGGTAGAGAGCATCAGCTCGAGCTCGGAAAGACGGGGAAACGAAAGCTCCTTTTCCCTTTTCCCCTTAAAATGGGAGGAGACGAGCTCCCTTAAAATGATGTTTGCCCTTTTAAGATCCTCCTCATCCTTAAGCGATACCTCGAGCGATAGCCGGCGGAGCTCATCCCCCTTTCCATAGATCGCCTTGACCGTTCGAACCGTCTTAGGGGCGATCTTCTCCTTTTTGAGGAAAGAGGAGACCTCTTTCTCTACCTCGCTTATTTTTCCCTTCTTCGGAGAGAAGAGATAGGGGAGGCGGAAGGAGAGACCGCGCCCCGCCCGCCTCAAACCCTCTTCATCCCGCCCGATAATGAGGATGAAAGGTTTTCCCTTGGATTGGAGAAGGCGCACCATCCCCTCGCCGGGGGAGAGCTTCTCCAACTCTTCCTTCACCCCGAGTGAGGAGAGGAGCGTGTTGGGAGGGGATATGATTATAGGGATTTTCCTCCCCCTAAGCCCCTCGTCAAGAGTGGCGCTAATGGGGAGGTCGAGCTCCGTTGTCTCAAAGCCGAGTCGTAAAGCGACCTCAGCACCTGTTGCTATCTCCGCTGGGGATGGTTTTTCAGGGAGCACGATCACCCCATTTATCCCGTCTGGGACATCATCGTTGTTTCTGTCCTGAAGGAGGTTCCCTATCCGGTAAAGGGAGGAGAGGGAAAGAGGAGCTTTCCCCTCTTCAGAGGAAGACGCTTTTACCCCGAAAGAAAGGAGGGCTATCACAAGTAGGATCAGAGATATCCTTAGGTTTCTCATTTTGTTTCTCCCCCGGTTAGGGCAATGGCTTTGATGATTAGGGATGAGGAGATGATCTGCTCCTCCTTGTTTCCTTTAGTAAGGAGGTTGTTTAGCCTCCTCATCCCCTTCTCATCGCCGAGAAGGGCGAGGGCTACTGATGCCTTTATCCGTACCTCTCTCTCCCGGTCGGAGAGAAGCTCCCTTAATTGGGGTATCTTCTCTTTGGCGCCGATTACCCCCATAGCAAAAGCGGTTTCCCCCCTTACCAAGGGTGAGGGATGGTTCAAGAAGGGGGTTAGAGCTTTCACCACCATGGGAGAGGGAAAGAGAGAAAGTGCTTTTATCGCTTCGGTTATTATCCTCCACTCAGGATCGGCTAACGCCTTGTTGAAGAGAGGTATGTCCTCTTTCCTCTTCAGGGAGGAGAGGGAGGAGATAGCAGTAAGCCTTACCTCAGGCTTCTTATCGCTGATGAGGAAAGCCAATATCTCCGCCCGGCGTTTCGCTGTCTCCTTTCCCCAACGCCCATTTTCCTTGAGGGCTGAGGCAAGGGCTTCCCTTACTCGAGCCGATTTATCCTTCTTCATATTCTCTATTAGATTAAGTCCCTTTTCTCCACCCCTTTCGCCGATTAATAGGATCACCACCCTTCTTACCTCTGGCTCTTTCGAAGAGAGGAGTTTTTTAAGCTCCGTTTCCGCTTTTTTATCCCCTGCCTCAAGGAGGGCTGAATAAGAAGCAGTGCGAACCCGGAAGTCGGGGTGCTTTATGAGTTTTTTAAGAGGGGCAAGGGGATACTTCCCCTTGTTCGGGGAAAGGGTATAGCAGGAGGCGATCTTCAACTGATATTCTGAACTCCTGGCAAAAGATCGGGCGATGGGAAAGCCAATACCAGGAGAAAGCTTGGATAAAGCAAGAAGCGCGTGATAGCGGACAAGCCAGCTACCGTCGTTTTTCGCGAGCAAAGAAAGCCGGGGGATGACCTTTTCCTCCCCCGGTTCAAGATAGGAGAAAACGCGCACCGCCTCCGCCCTTACCACCTCTTCTCTATCCTCGGTCATCCTGAGGAGGAAGGGGAGAAATAAGGAGGGAAGCGGGGAAACCGCCCTAACCGCGCTGAGCCTTATCCTGAAATCTGGCTCCCCCCCTGCCTTTTCTATCACCTTCTTCGCTTTATCAAAGGGGAGCCTCTCTTTCTCTACTTTTTCCCCCATCAGCGGCAGGGAAAGAAAAAGTATAAAAAATAATGATAAGAAGATCCTTCCTTTCATCGGTAGGCTCCATCCGGATGGTTTTCGTCCCATTATAGTTAGGAAGATGTCCCCTGGTCAAGGAGGGGATCTGCCTTAATCTGCTTAGCCTCCCGAGGTGTATCTCCTGAGATACAAGAATCATCGGTTAAGGGATTTCGAGAAGGCGAAGGAGATGTTTGAGCTCTCCTTGAAGGAGGATCCTGACCAACTGCTCGCCCTTAAAGAGCTTGAGGTGGTAAAAGCCAGGCTTAGGAACCCTGCTATCGGTTGATCCCTATCATTATTTGGACCTTTAGAGGTCCTTATTGGGTTTGCTCTTCGCTCACTTTTCAATTACAATTGATATTTGGAGGAGGAAGTTAAGATGAGGCGTTTTTGGGTCTTCGTTGGTGCGTTATTAATCATTATCTCGTTTGTGCTTTCCCCTGTTTGTTTGGCATCTCCCGCTGTTTCGGGTGAGAAGGAGGCGATTAAGAAACTTCCCAAGAAGCACCGGAAGTGGCTGGAAGAGGTGACCTATATAATCACCAAGAAGGAGAGGGAAGCGTTTCTCTCCCTGAAGAGTGATAAGATGCGAGACAAGTTCATCGAGTTATTCTGGAAGATGCGAGATCCCACTCCGGGGACGAAGAAAAACGAGTTCAAGGAGGAGTTTTACAAGAGATTTGAGTACGCCAATAAGTTCTTGGGGCGGGAGACCTATAAGCCGGGCTGGAAGACCGATAGGGGGAGGATATATATCCTTCTTGGTCCCCCGCGGGACATCCAGCGGTTTGATAATACCCAGTACACCTACCCCATTGAGCTTTGGCACTACGATTCCGGTGGGCTTCCTGGGTTACCTGCATTTTTCCACCTTATCTTCTTCAAGCGTAACGGGGTGGGGGAGTTTGTCCTCTACGACCCTATACGCGATGGAGTTGAGGAGCTATTGCTCCCATCGATGACCTTAGACCGGGGACTGGGGGCGGCTTATCAGCTTCTTCGTCAAGTGAGTCCGGAGCTCGCCCGAGCTGCCCTTTCTCTCGATGATGGGGAGCCGGTTGATTTCTACTCCCTTCATCCGAGCTTAGCATCGACCGTACTTTTGGGTAAGATAGCTACCCTGCCCGAGAGGTTGATCCATTCGGATTATGTGGACAATTTTTTGAAAGGAATACCAACCGTTCGAGTAGAGTACAGCTATCGTCTTATCACCCTTTCCTCCTCTCTGAACACCTTCCGGGATGAGTTGGGGAATTACTTCTTACACTTCGCTTTAGGAGTTGAGCCGAAGAATGTATCGCTTGGCAAATATAAAGATAAGTATTATGGCGCTTTTGAGATCGTTGGTGATATTTCCGATCTCAATGGCAAGATAATAGCGAAGATAAACGATGAGGTAGAGCTCAATCTTAGTGAGGAGGAGTTTAAGAAGGTGAGAAGCTCCTCCTTTGTATTTGAGGGGAAGAAGGTAATTCTTCCCGGAAGGTACAGGGTTAAGCTGTATCTCAGGAACAATGTCTCCCGGGAATACGGTGTGGTTGAAGGTACTATAGATGTACCTGAGCCATCGTCCGACCTGGTACAGGTCTCAACCCCTCTTCTTGCCTTCAAGGTATTAAAGCCAAACCGGCGGTATTCCGATAAGCGGAAGCCATTTGAGATGGGTAACTTCCTGTTTCTTGCCAATCCCATTAGCCTTTTCCCTCAGGGAAGTAAGCTCTATCTTTTCTATCAGGTGTATCTGCCCCGTGAGGGGAGCATCTCTCCTTATTCCCTTTCCGCCCGTTACGATATCCTGCAGCAGAAGAAGCTCATCTCCTCTGAGGAGGAGTTTCTGGGTAGCTACTATTCGGGTAAGGAGAAGGTGTTCAATATTGTAAAGCCGATACCCCTTTCTTTTCCTCCAGGTGAGTACCAATTGAAGGTGGTCGTTATCTCCGGGGGGAAGGAGATTGCTGAGACGAAGCCAATATCGTTCACCATATCCCCTTATCCCAAGCTACCTGCTCCCTATATCTATGCCAAGGATTTTCCCCCGGGGTTCTCCTCCTTATACAATTACCAGAGGGGTAAAGAGTACTTAGCCCTTGGTAAAAGAGAAGAGGCAGAGCGAGAGTTCCGCGAAGCGCTGAAGAAAAACGGCGATTTCGTGGCGGCGAGAAAGGAGCTTGTTCAGCTTTACCTCGATGGCAAGAAATATAAAGAGGTGATAGACCTCCTCGAGCCAGTGGTGCTCAAGTCGCCGAATGATTATGAGATACTGATGGCGCTTGGCCTATCCTATAGAGGCCTCGGAGAATACTATGATGCCATCCGCTATTACGAACGGGCGCGGATGGTAAAGGGCAGGGATGCTCCGGTTGGTTTGCTTAATCAATTAGGAGAGGTGTATCAAAAATCGGGAAACCTTAAAAAGGCAAAGGAGATATTTGAACTTTCCCTGAAGAAGAAAGCTAATCAACCACTGATTACAAAGAAGCTGGAAGAGATAAAGAAGAAACTAAATAGCGGTTAGCTTTTTACCGATTGCTTCCTCCTCCCGTTTCCAGTTTACGAGCGAGGGCTACCTCACGGCGAGCCTCTTCGTATCTTCCCAAGCGATTGTAGATATCCGCTAATATGTAGTGACCTAAGGGAGCAAGTGATGAGGGCGGGTTGAGAGAGAGCCCCTTCTTGGCTAAGGATATCGCTTCCTTTAAGTTTTCTCCTTTATCGAGGTATGCTTTAGCGAGGAAGAGATAGCCCACAGCCAAATCGGGGGATAGCTCAATAGATTTCTTAAGCTCTGCGATCTCTCCTTCCCTGTCTCCGAGCTTCCCTAACAATCTTCCTAAGTTGTAGTGGGCTTTGTAGTTATCGGGATAATATTCTATCTCCTTCTCGTATTCCTTCTTCGCCTCCTCGTAGGCTCCTTTGTCTTCATAGAGCTGTGCCAAATTGAAGTGGACCTTGGGGAACTTGGGGGCGAGTTCGATCGCCCTTTTAAACTCCTTCTCCGCCCGTGCTAAATCCCCTCGTTTGTAGTAAATGACGCCAAGCCCATTGTGGGCTAAAGGAAGTTCCTCCTTCAGGGAAAGTGCCTTTACGAAATATTTATAGGCTGACTGATGATCCCCCTTCTCCATATAGATATCCGCTATCTGGACATAGGAGGTATATTCCTTTGGATTGAGTTGGGAGAGTCGGAGGAAGCCGGCGAGCGCCTCATCCAGTTTTCCCATTTGGCGATAGGTGTTTGCTAGGTTGAAGACGGCGATGGAATAGTCGGGTTTTAGTTTTAATGTCTCCTTGAACTCCGCGATCGCTTTATCCATCTCCCCGAGGTCCTTATAAACCGTCGCCAGGGTGAAGTGGGCATCGACGATGTTTGGATCCTCCGCTATTATCTCCTTAAGCTTTTCCTCTGCCAGTTGGTATTCTTTATTGTTGAGGAATTCCCGGGCAATGCCCATTGCCCGGAAGAGGTGGATCTTGTCCTTGGGGTCGGGTGGCTTCCCTTCATAGGAGCCGACCGGTGCCCCAGCACCGACATAGCCAAGTGCCCGAAGTCGAGCGATTGTTTCCGGATCAAGTTGCTCCACCCGTTTTGCCTTTCCCTTTTGGGAGTAACGCTTGATCACCGTCTCCAGGGTGAGCTTAAGTTTTCTCGCAATATCCTTTTTCTCCTCGATGAGGTTATTAAGCTCCATAGGATCGGTGATAAGGTCGTAGAGCTCTGGCTTTGGAGCATCGATGTATTTATACCTTCGGGTCTGGATCGCTTTCAATTCGCTCCAACCGTAATGGAATCTGGGAAAGTAGCTTTCGGAGTAGGCGGTTATTGTACCTTTAGCTTTCTTTCCAACCATTAGGGGGATAAGGCTTCTCCCCTCTATCTCTTTAGGTATAGGGATACCGAGAGCGTTGAGGATGGTGGGGGTGATGTCGATCGTCCTCACAAGCTCCGATATTCTTTCCCCTCGATATTTCCTCCCCGGGAAGCGAAAGATGAGGGGAACATGGGTGGTCGCTTCGTAGATGAAGAAGCCGTGAGTCGCCTCCTTATGTTCTCCCAGGCTTTCCCCATGGTCTCCTACCACTACAATTATCGTTTTGTCGAGGAGATCGTTCTTTTTGAGATAGTCGATAGCCTTTCCCACTAACATATCGGTGTAGGCTATCTCTCCGATATAGGGTCTTCCCATATACTCGCTCTTGAACGGCTCCGGAGGATCGTATGGGGTATGGGGGTCGTAGAAGTGGAGCCAGAGGAAGAACCTTTCCCCTTTATTTTTATCGAGCCAGGAGATGCCGTGTTTCAGAACTTCATCCCCTCGCCGCTGAATATCCCCTAAGCTGAATGACTTGAACTTCTTAATATCGAAGCTATCATAGTAGAAGTCAAACCCCTGAGCTAACCCCCATTTGGAGTCAAGGACATACGCACCCATTACCGCTCCGGTAGTGTACCCCTTCCCCTTCAGGATCTCAGCCAGGGTGGTCGCTTCATCTGGGAGGAAGTAGTAGCCGTTATCCTTCATCCCATGGTGGAGGGTATAGGTACCGGTCATTATAGAGGTGTGGGAAGGGAAGGTTAAGGGGACATCGCAGTGGGCGTCCTCAAATAATATCCCCTCCTCAGCCAGTTTATCCAGGTTTGGCGTCTTTATTTCGGGGAAGCCGTAACAAGCCAGTCGGTCCGCTCGAGTGGTATCCAGAGTGATGAGGAGGACATTGAGCTTTGACCGATCGACAGAGCCAATGAGCCCCTTTAGTTCCTTTTTAGAGATACCCGACTTTCCGGGTAGAGAAGGGAGGATGGCGAAGATGAGGAGGAGTACCAGCGCTACTCCCCCGGCGAGAATGAGGATGGTTTTTCGGGGAATAGGGAAAGCTTTTTCTTTCTTTTCTACTACGGCTTTTTCTTTCTTCGGGGAGCTTTCTTTATCCCGGATGAGGTTTAGCTCGGAAAGGGCTTTCCGTACCTTCTTCCTCGGGATGCCAAGGTGGGAGGCGAGCTCCTCATCCGACATCTTCTTGAAATTCTTCTTTAAGAATTTCCTCTGTTTTTTCGTCAGATTCATCTATTCCTCCCTCTTTAAGAGGTAGTAAGCCCCCCTTGCCTTGATTATTCCGCTTATCTCGCCCACCTTTAGGGAGAAGGCGACTTTCGAGAGTTCGGGAAGGAGGTCTTCTGGTGCGATAAAGCCGATATCCCCTCCCTCTTCGCTCGATGGATCAACCGAATACCTCCGAGCGAGTGAGGAAAAGCTTTTTCCCCCTGCCAGTTCCTTCCTTATTTTTTCCGCCAGAGCAAGATCGTTCACCTTTATCAGTCTGATCCTAATGTACCCTTCTTCCTTTTTCTTCATTATCTCTTTGATTTCGGAAAGAAGTGCCCTCGCCCTTGCCGAAGCGGGATCGAGCTTCAAGGCGAGTGTAAGTTCCTTCTTTGCCCCGGGGTAGTCCTTCATCCTTTTCTTATGTTCTGCCAGTTCTATGTGGGTGATGGGAGAGTTGGGGGCGGTATGCAGTAGCTCAGTCAGTTTCTTTTCCGCTAATTTATGTTTTCCTTCCTCATCATAAAGGCGAGCAAGGTTGGCTAAAGCGAGCTCCTTTCTGAAGCCGACCGCCACCGCCCGTTCGAGGATTGGGATCGCTTCTTTTTTTCTTCCCGTTTCGAGGAGGAGATCGGCTAAGTTGCCCAAGGTGGCGGGGTCGTTTGGGGCAAGCGTTAGCGCTTTTTTAAAGGTGGCAATTGCTTCTTCTCGCTTTCCATTATTACGATAGATCACTCCCAGGTTGAAATAGAGAAGGTGGGAGTTGGGGAAAATAGCGAGCCCCTTCTTTATCGTCCGAACCGCCTCGGCGAAGTCCCCCATCTCGGCATAGGTTCTCCCGATCTGGTAATAGGTATTGATGAAACCCGGAGATAGCTTTAGGGCAATTGCGTACTGCTCAAGTGCCCTCTTATACTGTTTCAGTTGACGGTAGGCGTTTCCTAAGTAATATCTGAGCTCGAAGCTGTTTTCGTTTATCTTGAGAAGGGGAAGGAGCCTTTTTAGTGCTTTCCTCGCCTCTCCCCTACCTAACTCCTTACTCGCGAGGATGAGGTTTCGCTCGTATCGATTGTAATCCTCAATCTTATCCTTTGGGTCAGCTAATGGTCCTTGTTTTTTCTTTAGGTTTTTTCGGACCACGGTACCACTTATGTAGCCCAAGGAGATCATCCTTTTGAGCGTCTCCTCGTCGGGAACAAGTCTTATCGCCCCTGCCCCCTCATCGTAGCCCGCGGTGAGCTTCTTGAGCTCATTAGAGAGCCTCCTTGCTACCGCTCGATACTTGGTGAAGAGGTTGTTTTTCTCCTTTGGATCGAGTGCCAGATTGTAAAGCTCCGGCTTCGGCGCCTCAATATATTTCCAATTCCCTTTTATGAGGCAGCGGAGCTTCCCCCAGCCGAAGTGGAGCCAAGGGTAGTAACTCTCCCCATACGAGGAGAGGTTTATCTTCTTACCTTTTATTAATGGAAGAAGACTTATCCCCTGAGCCCCTGTTTCCTTTCTGTAGTCTATTCCGAGGAAGTCGAGGATGGTGGGGAGGATGTCAATGCTCCGTACCAGTTCTGGGACTACTTTTCCCTGAGGGAGAACGCCTGGTAGAGAGATTATGAGGGGGATGTGCATTGCCCCCTCATAGACGAAGAAGCAGTGGTAGATCTCCTTATGCTCCCCAAGCATCTCCCCGTGGTCGGCGGTTAGGACGATCAGGGTGTTTCTCCTCAGTCCCATCGCCTTGAGCTGAGAGAGGAGTTTTCCCAGCTCGTGATCGGTATAGGCTATCTCCCCATCATAAGGGGTGTCTTTATAGAGTTTATCGTAGGGCGAAGGCGGGTTATAAGGGGCGTGAGGGTCGAAAAGGTGGAGCCAGAGGAAGAAGCGGTTCTCCCGATTCTCCTTTATAAAGGATAACCCCCTCTTCACTACCTCTGAAGCAGGTCGTTCCATCGAGAAGATATGGGTATAGGTAGCCCCTCCTGTTCTTTTAAAATTGTCGTAGTAATAATCAAATCCTTGGTCCAAGCCGAATTCGGAATCGAGAAGGAAGGAACCCACCACCGCTCCTGTTTTGTAGCTATGTCTCTTTAGCACTTCCGCTAAGGTGATGAGAGAGGGAGAAGCATGGTAAATAATGTTATCCCTCACTTGGTGGACGAAAGGGTAGGTTCCGGTCATTATCGAGGTATGGGAGGGAAGGGTGATGGGTACCTGGCAGTAGGTTCGGGCGAAGCGGATTCCGGAGGAGGCGAGTTTGTCGATGTTAGGGGTTTTTATCTTTTGGTATCCATAACAGCCGAGGTGGTCTGCCCTCAGGGTGTCAATGGTTATAAGAATGAGATTATATCTTGGTGGAGGTGTTTTCTCCTCCTGAGCGAGGATAAAAGGGGAGAGTAAGAAGCCGATTACCAGAGGTAAAACAATCCTTTTCATTGATCGCCTCCTTATTTTTTTAATATATCAGAAAAGGAAGGACTTAGTCAAGGAGACAAAAAGGGGTTGACTGAGGTTGATATCACAGTTTAATATATAATTGTTCTATGAGAGGTCCCTTTTTGATTCGGATTTTTGGATTTTTTATCCAAATTTTTGGATTGAAGGGGGAAGAGGAAAGGAGGAGAAGGAAAGAAGGTTCCTTAAGTTTTGTATTTCCAGAGGATAAAAAAAGGGGATTCTGGCTACTTGGTGGCACGAAATTTGTTTGTATAATAGAGATGGATTAATATTTTAAGAAAGGGGGTAGAGAAGCAGTTAAAAGATATCTAATGTTAACCCAAAACCTTTAAGAAAGGGAGGGATGTGAAGTTATGAAAGCCAAATTATTGGTCGTTCTGGTGGCGGTGGGGCTTCTTTTCTCCGCCGTTGCCTATGGCCAGATGGCTAAGATCACCGGTACCCTGCGTGGTGTGGTGAAAGACACCTCTGGTGCTGTTCTTCCTGGTGTGACCATTACCATCAATTCTCCAGCCTTGATCACACCGGACCTTACTGCTACCACTGACTCTACTGGCGTTTACCGTTTCCCCTCGCTTCCACCGGGCGTATATGAGGTGAAGGCAGAGCTCGAGGGCTTTCAGACGGTTATCCGTAAAGGGGTGGAGATCCACGCTGGTGTTACCACCACGGTCAACTTCACCCTGAAGGTGGCGGCGGTGGCGGAGACGATCACCGTTACTGCGGAGAGCCCGCTGGTCGATGTGAAGGAGTCGTCGGCGAGCGTAACCCTTAGTAAGAACCTGCTTGAGAACCTGCCGAGGCCTACCTTCGCCCTTGATGTGGAGGACTACGCGCCTGGCGTTAGTGGAACCAGTGCTTTTGGTGGTGCTGGTTCCGCAGCCAGCTCCTATCAGCTCGATGGCGTCGATGTTACCGATACCGAGGGTGGAACCCGCTGGGTCTTCCCCAACTACGACTGGTTCGAGGAGGTGCAGTTCGCTGGTATCGGCTTGAACGCCGAGTACGGGATGTTCACCGGGCAGGTATTCAACATCGTCACCAAGTCCGGTGGTAACGAGTTCCATGGGACCTTAACCGGCTACTTCGAGGGTGATGATTACCTCCCCGATGCCCTCACCTGGTCGAACTGGACCGATCCCAGCCTCGAGCCCCGTACCGTCCGTAAGCGCTACGAGGCGAGTGCTTCCGTCGGTGGTCCTATTATAAAGAACAAGTTCTGGTTCTTCGGTTCTGCGGAGAAGTACTACGAGAAGGTCTCCATCCTCTCTGTCGAGGGGAGTCAGCGGGAGCAGTGGAGCCCCCGTTACTTCATCAAGGGCACCTATCAGCTCAACCGGAACAACAAGGTATCCGGTTTCTACGAACGGGATATCTATGATGTAAGCGGTCGTGCTGCCAGTAGGTATAACCCGCCCGAGACCACCGTTACTGAGGATTCGCCCTCCAACTCCTGGAACGCTACCTGGACCTCCATCTTCAGCCAGAACACCCTGCTCGATGTCCGCTATGGTGCCTTCAAAGGGTACTATTACCTCACTCCAAACGGTAGCGGTTATCCTCACTACGATCTCGTCACCAACTATTACTCTGTTAACGCTATCTACTACTACTATGCTGATAGGAGAAGGGACCAGGTGAACGCTTCGCTCACCCACTTTGCGGACAACTTCCTGTTGAAGGGCGATAACCACGACTTCAAGTTCGGTGCCGAGTTCGAGCGGAGCTGGATGAGAGACAGAGGTGGTTACCCTGAGGGTAAAGCCTATTTCGATTGGAATGGTGCTCCCTATCTGATGTACGAGGGTGGAAGGTACGATATCGAGCCGAGGGTCCTTCGGTGGAGCTTCTTCGCTCAGGATTCCTGGACCATTAAGGAACGGCTTACCCTGAACCTTGGTATCCGCTTCGACTATGATACTGCTGGTTTCCCCGGTGAGAACCGGGATAAGCTGATGGTAACCAAGAACCCGGCGCCCAGGCTCGGCTTCGCCTATGACCTCTTCGGCGATGGCAAAGGCGCGGTGAAGGGTGGTTTCTTCCGCTACTACGCTCCCATCTTCAACGACTACATCTATGCGCTTTCTACTAATGTTGAGGACATCTACGGCTACTATTGGGATGGCGCTGATTGGCAACAGTTCCTCTACATACCCCATGTTCTTACCCGGGATATCGATCCCAACATCAAACAACCCTATGTCGATGAGATAAACTTCTCCTTCGAGCGCCAGCTACTCCCCGATCTTTCCCTGCGGGTGACCTATGTCCATCGCTATGAGCACAACATCATCTCCGATGTCGATCGGAGCATCCCCGATAACTACCAGGCGATGACCATCACTGATCCCGGCGAAGATGGGGTTACTGGTACTTCCGATGATCAGCAGGTCACCGTTTATAACTGTATTGACCCCAGCGAGCGGTTCTGGATAACGATGAACGCTCCTGGTGCCTATCGGAAGTACGATGGGTTGATCATCGTCGCCAACAAGAGGATGAGCAACAACTGGTTGATGATGGGTTCGGTCACCATCTCCCGGGCGAAGGGGAACATCACTACCGCAAGGGGTGGTGGCTCCGAGTGGGATGATATGAACTATGATCCCAGGTACAACAAGAACTACGACGGGAACACTGGCCTCACCCGGACGGTGATGGTGAAGGTGAACGCCACCTACTTCGCTCCTTGGGGGATCAACCTGAGCGCCTACTTCGATGTGAGGACCGGTGCCTTCTGGACACGGAGGCTCCGGGTTACCGGGCTGAACCAGGGTACGAGAACCATCTATGTCGAACCGCGTGGTTCCCACACCCTTGATACCGGCTACAACCTCGACCTCAGGATCGAGAAGCAGGTCGCCATCGGACCGGGCAATCTCCGCATCTCTGCTGACTTCTTCAATGTGTTCAACTCCGATCGGGTTACCGGTATTAATACCCTCACCGGCGCCTACTTCGGTGAGACTACCAACCTGGTCTATCCGCGTCGGCTCAGGCTCGGTGTCCGCTACATCTTCTAAGACCCGAGATATTCCGGGGGAGCGGCTTCGCTCCCCCTTTTCTTTTTTTGTCCCCTCTATAGGTAAAAGGCGATTGACATAATCGCCATTGTTCGATAAAATAAAAAAGGTAATTATGTTTTTTTATGACCTTTGCGAGTGATGAAGGTGGTGGTTGATGAGGCTGGTTTTGCCGAACTTAAGGAGAGGATCCGAAGGTATATCGGGTTCAATTGCAACCTTTATAAGCCAAAGTGCTTGAAGAGGCGGATAGCCACCAGGCTTCGGGCAAGAGGGGTGAGAAGCTACCGGGAGTATGCAGCGCTTCTTGCTAAGGAACCGGCAGAGCTTCCTCTATTGGAGGAGGCGCTTACTATTAATGTTTCCAAGTTCTTCCGCAACTATGAGCTTTTTTCCCTCCTTGAGCGGGAGGTTTTCCCAAGACTTGGGGCTTTAGCGGAGGAGAGGAAGCTACCCCGCCTTTTTTTCTGGAGTGCTGGTTCCGCTACCGGAGAGGAGCCATATACTTTGGCGATAATGGCCAAGGAGCTATTGCCTAAGAAGATCGATGTCAGGATTTTGGGCACTGATATAAGCAAGAAGAGCCTTGAGGCGGCGAGAAGGGGTATATACCCCCCAGCGAGTCTGGATGAGACGCCGGAGAGGATAAAGGAAAAGTATTTTGTTTTTGAGGAGGGACGCTATCATCTTGCTCCGGAGATAAAGGAGATGGTTACCTTCCGTAAGCTCGATCTTCTTGCCGATCCTTATCCTCAGAGGGTAGATTTGATCCTATGTAGAAATGTACTTATCTACCTTACCAAAGAGGCACAGGATATCATCCTCTCTGGCTTCTTCGGTAGCCTTGTTCCCCGGGGGGTGCTCGTTCTGGGAAAGGTGGAGGCGCTCTCTGGGGAGGCGCGTAAGCTTTTCTCCCCTATAGATGTTCGGGAACGGGTTTATAGCCGTCCTTTTAGGTAGATAGCGAGGAGGGGTAATTGATGGAGAAGCTCGTAGTAGGGATTGGTAATTATGGTATAGCGAAGAAGAAACCTCCATTGGTCGCTTATGGTCTTGGCTCCTGTGTGGCGGTCATTATGTATGATGAAGAAAAAGGGATAGGGGGGATGGCACATATTATGCTCCCCAACGGCAATCTCAATTCGGCGAAGAAGCATCCCTACCGTTTCCCTGAAACCGCTATCCCTAAGTTGTTAGCCGAGCTCCTCGATGGAGGGGCAAGGAGGGAGAAATTGAGGGCGAAGTTGGTCGGTGGAGCCAATATGTTCTCGCTCCTTGCCTCAAAGGAATCCCAAGAGATAGGAAAAAGAAACATCGAAGCCTGTAGGCGGGTTCTTTCAGAGCTGGGGATACCCATCGTGGGAGAGGATGTGGGCGGAGATTATGGGAGAACGGTGTTTTTCTTCCCTGAGGGAGGGAGGGTTCTTGTCCGTTCCTTTAAGGTAGGTGAGAAGGAGATATGAGTGGCAGGAAGATAAGGGTATTGGTGGTGGATGATTCCCCGTTTATGCGGGAGCTTATATCCGACATCATAAATTCAACCTCTGATCTCGAGGTGGTAGGGAGGGCAGCGAACGGTAAAGCTGCTTTGGAGAAGATGGCGGAGCTTGCTCCCGATGTGATCACCCTGGATGTAGAGATGCCGGTCCTCGATGGTTTGTCCACCCTCTCTCGACTGATGAGACGCCATCCTCTTCCGGTGATAATGCTCTCCGCCTATACCACTGAGGGGGCTCGGGCTACCATCCGGGCGTTGGAGCTCGGTGCGGTCGATTTTATAGCCAAGCCATCAGGAGAGGTCTCATTCGATCTGGAGAAGATAAGGGACGAGATCATCACCAAGATAAGATTGGCAGCTGGGGTGGAGGCGATAAAGATCCACCCGCTTGAGAAGAAGAAAGAGAAAGAGCTCTCCCCTGGAGCAAGAAAGGGTGGTTTCTTCGGTATCGGTATCGCCGCTTCTACTGGGGGTCCTCAGGCGTTATTGAATCTTCTCCCCACCTTTCCTAAGGATCTCCCGGGGGCTTTGTTCATCGTCCAGCATATGCCTTCTGGTTTCACCCGGCAGTTTGCCGAACGGCTTGACGCGGTTTGTAAGTTGAAGATCAAAGAGGCGGAGGACGGGGAGGAGATCCATCCGGGTTATGGTTATGTGGCTCCGGGAGGGTATCATCTTTTGATCGAAAGGGATGGAGAGAGAAGTTTTCTCCGCTATTCTTCAGAGCCTCCCCTTTGGGGGGTGAGGCCAGCAGCGGATCATCTGTTTACCTCTTTGGCGAAGGCTTTTGGGGTTAGTGCCATCGGGGTAGTTCTCACCGGTATGGGTCGTGATGGAGCTGCTGGTCTTCTTGCCATAAAGGAGAAAGGGGGGATGACCATCGCTCAGAGCCGGGATTCCGCTCTCATCTTCGGTATGCCCCGATCAGCGATTGAACTTGGTGCTGTCTCCCATATTCTTTCCCTCGACGAGATAGATAGTGCAATCCTCAGGCATCTCGGCTATGGGGTGAGAAGGGAGGCTGCTGGTGGCTGAGCGAGGGATAAAGGGCGAGATTGCTCTTCTTTGTTATCGAGTGGGGAAGCAGGAATTCGCTGTTCCTCTCTCTGAGGTGGCTCGTATTCTTCCCTTGCTTCCTGTGGCAAATATCCCTCATACCCCGGAGTTTCTCGAAGGGGTGGTGGAGTACGATGGCATTCTCATTCCGGTGATCGATTTGAGAAAGAGGTTTGGGCTAGGAGAGGGAGGAGCTGCAGAGGAGGCTCGGATCGTGGTGGTGAGGATCAATGGGGAGAAGGTGGGGATGGTAGTTGATGAGGCTAAGGATATGGTTCAGATCAAGTCTTCGGAGGTAAAGAAGCCTCCTACCATCTTCCCAGGGCTTGATGCCCCTTACCTCACTGGTGTGGTTAAGCGGGGAGAGAGGTATCTCGTTCTTCTCGATCTCCGCCGGGTGCTTACCACCGAGGAGAGATTGGAACTCTTCGGTTTAGAGGGGCTTCTTTCTGGAGAGGAGCCTCTGAGGAAGAAGAGGAGGAGAAAGGGAGAGAAAGGTGGTCGAGCAAAGAAGTGATTTGATGATGAGGCTCCTTGCGGGAGGGGAGCAGTTTATGGTGGAGAGTCATTTTGTTCAAGAGGTTATCTCCTTTGAGAGGGTATATCGTGTCCCTGGCACTCCTCCCTATCTTGCTGGACTGGCTAATTTTCGAGGAACGGTACTTCCTTTGGCGAAACTCTCGGTTCTGCTTGGGCTTCTCGCCGGTGCTTCAAGGATGGGCTTGGTTATCTCCTTAGCGGGGCTTCAGCTTGGGCTTCTCGTCGAAGATGTCCTTGATGTGATTCCCTCCTATAAAATTGTGCATGAAGAGAAGGCGAAGCTTCCTGAAGAGGTGAAGCCAGAGTTCATCAAAGGGGCGGTCAGGGTTTCAGGGGAGCTTCTTTTCCTTCTTGATCTTCCAGCTATTATCGGGGAGGTCTTCCCCGGTTCCTTAGCAAGCAAGGGGGCGTAGCCATTTTAAGACATAATTAGCGAGGTGAGAGATGGGGAAAAGGGTTTTAATTGTTGATGATGCGATGTTTACCCGCACCTTGATCTCGGATATTTTAGCCAAAGCCGGCTACGAGATCGCGGGAGAGGCGGGGAGTGGTGTCGAGGCGATCGAGAAATACAAGGAGCTTTCACCCGATGTAGTGATAATGGACCTTATTATGCCCGATATGGGAGGGATAGAGGCGATAAAGAAGATAATAGCAGAGGACCCCAAGGCGAATATCATCGTTTGCAGTGCGATGGGACAGCAGGCGTTGGTTGTTGAGGCGATCGAAGCAGGAGCAAAGGATTTCATTGTGAAGCCCTTCCAGCCAGCGCAGATCCTCGACACCCTCTCCAAGGTGGTCAAATAGACAGAGCGGGTAGGAGGGGATGGATATCTCCAAGTATCGAAAGCTGTTTTTTGAGGAGACGAGGGAGCATCTCTTAGCCCTGAACAACCTTCTTCTCGATCTGGAGAAGGACCCAGGGAGGAGGGATAATATCTCCGAGATCTTCCGCCTGGTGCACACCATCAAGGGAATGGCGGGGACGATGGGTTATCAGCCGATCGTCCAGCTCACCCATGAGCTGGAGAGTCTCCTTCTTCTCCTCAGAGAAGGAAGAGCCGATCCCACCCCGGAGATCGTGGAGATGCTCTTTACCGGTTTCGACCTTCTCCAAGCGCTGGTCGAGGCAGAGGCTAAGGGGAAAAAGGCTCCCGATATCAGCAGTTTCCTCTCTCGACTTACCCCTCTCATTGAGGGGTTGACTCGAGAAAGGGAGGAAGGAACCGCTGCCCCTGATTCTGTTAGGAGTTATGAAGCAGTTCCTTCTAAGGCGAAGGAGAGGAGGGTCTTTCAGGTCTCGGTCCGCATCTCTCCCAAGGCTCCGCTTAAAGGGGCGAGGGCAGGGGTGGTGATCACCCGCCTTAAGTCGGTTGGTGAGATAGTAAGCTCCTCTCATCCCCTCCCCGAGCTTATGAAGGGGGGGTTCGACCTTTCCTTCGAGATCGTCATCGCTACCGGTTCCCAAAAGGGCGAAATAGAAGAGGTTCTCTCCACCGTGCCCGAGTTGGATGAGGTTCGGGTGGTTGAAGTGCTCCCTGAAGAGCCTTCTACCGAAGAGAGAGCTGAAGAAGAGAAAGAGGCTGGTTTCCTTCCCTTCTTCCATGAGGAGACCACTTCCATAAGGGTGGATATGAGCCGGTTGGACAGCCTGCTGAACCTGGTTGGTGAGCTTACCATCGCCCAAGGGAGGATCAGCAGGTTGGCGAGGGAGCGGGGTCTTTCCGAGCTTGAGGAAGCGGTGGTTCATCTGAGCCGGCTTACCTCTTCCATCAGGGAGGAGGTGATGGAGGCACGGATGGTTCCTGTTGCTCAGGTGTTCGATCTCTTCCCCCGATTCATCAGAGAGGCTTCCCGAGCTATGGGCAAGGAGGTGCAGTTGGTGCTCGAGGGTCGAGAGATGGAGCTGGACCGGATGCTTCTGGACAGGATCACCGAGCCGTTGGTCCATTTGATGCGGAATGCGTTAAGCCATGGGATAGAGCCACCGGAGGAACGGTTAAAAAGGGGAAAGCCAAGGGAAGGGACGGTTAAGCTTTCTGCGGAGAGAAGGAGGAACTTCTTCCACATTGAGGTGGCAGATGATGGAAGGGGGATTGATGTTAACCAGGTGGGAGAGGTTGCCCTTAAACTGGGGTTGGTTAGTGAGGAGGAGCTTGCCGGGATGAGCGAGAAGGAGCGACTTATGCTCATCGTCAAGCCCGGTTTCTCCACCTTGACCGAGGCTACTGAGGTCTCTGGTCGTGGTGTGGGTCTCGATGTAGTTATGAAGCAGGTGAGGTCCCTTGGAGGGGATTTCCTGATAAAGAGCGAATTGGGAAAGGGGACGAGTTTCACCATTATTCTTCCTCTTACCTTGGCTATTACCCGGGTTCTTCCGATAACGATAGGGGGTGAGAATTACCTTATTCCCCTCTCCTATATCGAAGAGATGGTAGAGCGTTCTGATGTAGATATAAAGAGGACCAAGGGACGGGATTTCCTATCCCACCGGGGGGAGTTGGTTCCCCTGCTCGAGCTTAGGGAGCTCCTCGGTATCCCCCCGGCTGGCAGTGATGATGGAGGGTTCATCCTGATAGTCGGTGCCGAAGGGAGAAAGGGAGCCTTTTCCATCGATTCCTTTGGCTCCCAGGAGGAGGTGATGGTCAAGCCGTTGCCTCCACTAAGGACCGCTCTTCCCTGTTTTTGCGGAACCACCATATTGGGGGGAGGGGAGGTTGTCCTTCTCTTCGATGTGATGGAATTAATATCGTTAGCAGTTTCCCCCCAGAAATGAATAAGGAGGGTTAGATGAAGGATAAATTTAGTCCCACCCACCTCGATGCGATCAGGGAAGTCGCCTCCATTGGTGCTGGTCATGCCGCTACCGCTCTTTATAACCTCGCTAAGCGGAAGATAATGATCGAGGTTCCCCAGGTGGGTTTTTATACTGTGGAGCATATAGTAGAGGCAATTGGCAATCCTGAGGAGGTGGAGACAGCGGTTATCTTTATCCTAAATGGCGGTATCGATGGAGCGGCGATGTTTATGCTTCCCTACCGCTCTGCTTTAAGGATGGTTAACCTGCTGGCTAAGAAGGAAGAGAGTCCCAATTTTGATGATGAGATAAACATCTCCCTATTGAAAGAGGTGGGTAACATCGTGGTTTCCTCCTGTCTTACTGGCCTCGGCGATTTTCTCCGCCTGAGGGTGCTCCCCTCCATCCCGATGTTGGTGGTGGACCAGGCAGCTGCCATCCTTACCTCGACCTATATCAGTTTTTTGAAAGAGGACGATACCTTCCTCCTTATAAAGACCAAGTTCGAGATGCAGGGGGAGAGTTCCCCATTTTTCGCTTACCTTATCCTTATCCCCCAGAAGGCTTCCCTTGAGGTCTTGGTGAATAAGCTCGAGGAGATCGTGGGCAAAGGGTTGTAGATGGGAGAGGAGAAGAGGGGGGATAGGTCCTTTTTTCTTGAGGGGGAAGAGATCCTTGACCGTCTGCTCTCCCTCCTTTCCCAGTGGGAGAAGGGAGTTTCTCCTTCTCTCCTCTCAAAGATAATTGAGGAGCTCTTTCGTGAACTTCATACACTGAAGGGGACAGCAGGGAGCCATGGGTTTGCCGAGATAAGTGACCTCTGCCACTTGATGGAAAGGCTTATCGCCCTTGCTCGGGGAAGGATCGAAGCACTGGATGAGGGGGTTCGCTCTCTCATCCTCGATGGGGTGAATGTCCTCTCTCGGATGTTCGAGGGGGCTTCTAAAGGCAAGGTGGTGGAGGAGGGCGACCTTCCCCAGCGGATCTCCGCCAAGATAAAGAAGCTAAAGAAGATCAAGCCCAATACCTCCTCCCTTTCTCAAATAGATGAGCGGATCATTTCTCCCCTTACTGAAGGAGAGAGGATAAGGCTTTCCACTGAGCTTTCTCGGGGCAGGCTCCTTTTCCGGGCGCGATATGAGTTCCCTCAAAAGAGATTGCGGAGTTTCCTTACCTTGGTCGAGGAGAGGGTGGTTTCTCCCCTCGTTAAGATAGCTCTGGTGCCAAGTGCGCTGACCGGGGGGAGGATGGCGGTGGAGCTCTTCCTCTCCGCCCCTTCCGAGTATTCAGTAGAAAAGCTGGCAAAGGAGCTTTCCCTTGGGGGAAAGGCCCCTTCTGAACTCCTTCCCCTGATCCCTGGAAAAAGGGAGCCCATATTTCGAGGAGCCCCAAGGACAATACGAGTGGAGATCGCCCGACTTGACGAGCTTCTCAATCGGCTGGGCGAGCTGATGGTGGAGAAGGAGAAGCTTCGCGACCGATTCTCCGCCCTCATCAAGAAGGTTGGCTTTACCCAAGAGGTGAGGGAGATGGAGCAAGTTCTCCTCCGACTTGAGCGGAGGGTCTCCTCCCTCTTCGACCAGATGGTGACCGCGAGGATGATACCCATCTCGCAGATATTTGCCAAGTTGAAACGGCAGGCAGGAGCGATCGCCTCCCAGCTCAATAAGAGGGTGGAGGTGGCTATTAAAGGAGGAGAGACCGAGGTGGACGGGGTGCTCATCGAGCGCCTCTCTGATCCTTTAATCCACCTCATAAGGAACGCCATCGATCATGGGATCGAGGAGGGAGAGGAGAGGAGGAAGCGGGGCAAGCCGGAGAGGGGGAGGATTACCCTATCCGCGGAGCCCAAGGGGGGAAAGATCATCATCGAGGTGGCAGATGATGGGAGGGGGATCGATC
>JAGGZT010000046.1 GCA_021161905.1 Acidobacteriota bacterium
ATATTGAACTATGACACATCTTTTCGCACCCTTGGTGGTTGGTTGTTATTCGCTTGGTTTTTCTATCTTTGTATTTTTCCTCGGATTTTCCTTTACAAAGAGAGATTTTTTCCTTGCTTTATCCTATTTTTCGTTTGCCCTTTCCGTTCTTGTGCTTGGTGATTTTTTTCAGCTTCTTTTTTTTAAAGATTATTTTTTAAACCTTTATTTTCTCCGTTTTCAGCACATAGGGGCTGTTTGGTTGATATTTCTCTTTTATTATTTTGTCCTTCAGCTTCTCCGAAGGAAGAGGTTTGATCTCCCTTCTCGACTTTTTCTCTCTGCCTCTCTTATCCTCACTCCCTTTGTTTTTTCAAGCAGTTTTATCTCCCCCCCATCACCAGGAGAGGTTCAGGGAAGGGCGGGTTGGTTGTATTATCCCTTCCTCTTTCTTCTCGTTCTCTCTGCTCTTTTTGCCTGGTATCTTCTTCTCAAAGAAATGAAAAGGGAAAGGAGGGGGAAAGAGAGAAGGGTTTGCGCTGTTTATTTTATTGGTTCTCTGCTCCTCTTCTTCTGTGGAATGATAGATGTAGGAATGATGCTTCGAATTATCCCCTATAGGTTGTTCCATTATACTCCGGTTGGGATTTTCAGCTGGCTTGTGGTGAGTGGTTTTGCTCTGATCGCTGAGACAAAGCGCCTTACTGTATCGATAGAAGAGACGAGGCGTTCACTTAGAGATACAGTGAACGAGCTTAGCGAGAAGAGGAAGGAAGCAATTACTGACCGACTGACTGGGTTGTATAACCACGCCTATTTCTACGATACCTTGGAGCGTGAAGTAAAGCGAGCAACCTCTCTATCCTTACCCCTTTCCCTCCTTTTTTTCGATCTCGATAATTTCAAAGAATTCAACGATCGCTATGGCCATCTTGCTGGGGATAGGGTTCTCGCCTCGGTGGGTGAGGTTTTAAGGAAGGAGAGCCGAGCGGGTGATATCGTTTGCCGGTATGGGGGGGAGGAGTTCGCAATTATTCTTCCCGCTACTGAGGAGAAGAGGGCTTTGGGGATGGCGGAGAGGATCCGCCGGGTGATAGGGAGGTTAATGGTAGAATACAAGGGCAATACCTATAGATCGCCCACTGTCACCATTGGTGTTTCTTCTCTTTCTTCCCGTCGACTTACCCCTGCAGATTTGGTGGCTGAAGCTGACCGAGCCCTCTATTTAGGGAAGCTCGAAGGGAAAAACCGAGTTGAGCTATTCCGGAAGCTAGAATAGATGTTTGTTTTTAAGGAAAGATGAATGATCATAAATTCTGGGGGCTTACCAAATCGTGAGTAGATATTTTGAGGCAAAAAAACTTCTTGAGTTTATTTCCCAACCAGTTGTTGTCTTTAGTTGTCCAGAGGGGATAATCATCGGAGGGAATAACCGCTTCTTCTCTCTTCTCGGTTGCACCCCGGATGAGATCATAGGGAATGAGTTTCTCTCCTTTTTCTCTTCAACCGAGGGAGATGAAGGGTTCTTAAAGAGATTGGGAGGGGAGGGGAGAGACATCGCCCCTATGGAGCTTAGAACGATTGATGGAAAGCAGGTTCGAATTAAGATGAGAGCGATTAGTGTGTCGAGTGATGGAGAGGGGAGGGTGCTCTATGCTGGACTGATCTCTCCCATCTCGCAGAGGGAGAGGCAGCTTAAGGAAGGGTTGTTTCTCTCCGAAGAGAGGTATAAGAAGATATTGGACAGCGCGAGTGACATTATCTTTATACTGAATAGGGAGGGAAGATTTATCTATGTGAATGCACAGGGGAAGAAGCGGGGTGGGTATTCTCTTGAGGAGCTGATAGGGAAGAAGTTTGATCCTTTAGTTGTTCCTGAGGACCTCCCTAAAGCATGGAGCAAGTTTCAACACACCCTTAAGGGGAATGTTCATTCTTACGAACTCAGGGTTAGACGGAAGGACGGCTCGATAATTTACCTTGAGATAGACGCAAACCCGATTATGGAGGACGGTGAAGTGGTGGGGAGCCTCGCCATTGCCCGGGATATAACCGAAAGGAAGATGTTTGAGCAGAGGCTTGAGGCTCAGTCTCGGATTATAAACACGATGTTTGATGCGGTGGTCGGTATAGATCTCGAGGAGAAAATAAACTTCTGGAACAGGGGAGCAGAGCGGATCTTCGGTTATCGAGTGAAAGAGGTATTAGGGAAGCCTCTTACTATATTGGTGCCTGATGATACTAAGTATCATTTAGAGATGGAGACGGTTCTCGCCGAAACGCGTAGGGTGGGTTATTATCCCTATTTAGAGACAAGAAGGAGAAGGAAGGACGGCAAGCTTATAGATGTGGCTCTGACCCTCACCTCTATCTATGATGAGGGGAAGAATCTCGTTGGAACCGCTGCGGTTTTAAGGGATATAAGTGAGGAGAAGAGGGTCAGACAGCGACTGAGATGGATGGAGCGGATTTACCGGGAGATATTCGAGAACGCAAATGATATCATTATCAGCTTGGATAGCCGAGGTCGTTTCTCATTAATTAACCCCCGGTTTACCGAAATAACCGGTCTTCCCCTTGTTAAGGCGAGGAAGAAGCATTTCAGCGAGGTCGTATATAAGGAGGATTTGAGAAAGGTTCGTTTCTTTTTCCATCGTGCTCTAAGGAAGGGAACAGGTGGTAAGCTCGAGTTCCGATTTGTGGATAGGGATGGAGAAGTAGGTTATGCGGAGGGGAACTTTAACCCAATGAGGATAGGGGGAAAGGTGGTAGGGATTCAAGGGATCGTTCGCGACATTAGCAGGAGGGTGAGGATGGAGGAGGGGCTGAAGGAGGGTTATCGCAAATTAATCAAGGTTCTCGCCGCTTTCATCGAGATAAAGGACCTATATACCGAAGAGCACTCTCGCCGGATCATCGATGATTCCGTGTATCTTGCTGAGAGATCAGGTCTCTCCGAGGAGGAGATAAAGGATATTGAGATCGCCGCCATTCTCCACGATATCGGAAAGATGAAGGTTCCTGGATATATCCTCAATAAGGAGGGGGTGCTTAATGAGGAGGAGAGAGCACTTATGATAGAACACTCCCGGTTGGGGGCAGAAGCAGTACAGGGGATAGAGGAGTTTAAGAATGCGAGTAGGATAATCCTTTACCATCATGAGCGCTATGATGGAAATGGTTACCCTGAAGGACTGAAAGGAGAGGATATTCCCCTTGGGGCGAGGATAATAGCGGTAGTCGATGCTTTTGATGCTATGTGCTCCGATAGACCATACCGGAAGGCGATGAGTCGTGAGGAGGCAATAGCTGAGTTAATAAGAGAAAAAGGGAAACAGTTCGATCCCGCCATCGTCGATCTTTATATAAAGTATCTTAAGAAGGAGAAGAAGTAAACCGCTCCTTCTATCCCCTCTTTCTTGCCTTTTCTCCCTCTATGCTGTAAAATAGAACAAAAATTTTACTTTTGAGGTGATGAGATGAGAAGGTCAATCTTACTCTTCCTTTTTGGTTTTCTTTTCGTCCTCTCTTCAACCGTGTTCCCTCAGGCGGTGGGACAGTATGAGGATGAAGCCCCACTCGCCAGTTGGAATATCTTGGGTCCTCTTAGTGGAAGGAGTGGCTCTTTGGGCGGGATCACCGTAGTTCTTTCTAATGATCCTGCTTCGATCTTCACCAATCCCGCTTCACTTAGCAATATCGGTGGAGCCACGGTGGCTGGTAGCGTCGAGTTGCTCTCTGCCAGACTTTTCCGTTATTCCATCGTCAACACTGGGGTGATAGTGAGCCTTCCCCGAAACGAAGGAGGGTTAGGAAGCGGTTTTGTCGCCTTTTTATATCCCCTTCGCGGTTTCAACCTCGCCTTTGCCTTTGGAAGGCTTGAGAATATAAGTCGTCCTACCGCCAGTTTCACCACCGGGTGGGGGGAAAAGCTGTCCCAGACATTCGGGGGGTGGACGAATATTTTTAGCTTTGGGGTATCAAAGAATGCGGGAAAATTTTCCTTTGGTTTTGGAGCCCATTATCTTTCCGGGTATTTCTCGAAGAATTTAAATTATACCCTCAATGAGGGGATAAGCTTCGCTTACTACACCGATGAGGCAAGGGAGGACTTCTCCGGCTATTATTTCACCCTAGGAGCCACCTTTAAACCAACCCCAAAGCTTACCCTCGGTCTCTCCCTCCGCACCCCGTACGAGAGGAAGGGGGAGGGAGGGGTTCGTCGGGAGATGAAGACTTCGCAGGTGGATATAATCGGCGACTACCGATCGGGAGACGACCGGTACCAGGAGCCACTTGCCTTCCTCTTCGGCAGTTCCTATCAAATCAGCGGTAAACTTCTCCTCCTTATGGAGGTCGATTACCTCCGTTGGTCTTCCTATAGGGTTACCTATTTCTCCGAAGATCTTCCCCGGAATTTCGATGACACCCTTCTTTTCAGACTGGGGGCGGAGTACACCTTCACCGCAGTTAGGAATGGGAGAAGGGTTTCTCTTCCTCTGAGGGTTGGTTATCTCTATGATCCCCAGCCGGTGACTTACCTCCGCTACCGTTATCACTATCTCACCTTGGGGGGCGGTTTCTCGTTTGCGCGGTTCTCCTGCGATCTTGCATTTCAATACGGCTTTGAGAGAAGTTCCGGGGAGAACCTTTCCAATGTTAGGTTTATAACCAGCATCAGCTATCGATTCTAAGGGAGAGGATGATGAAGAAGGTTATGTTCATTTTAATTGTTATCGCCCTTTCCTTTGCCTCCGCGTTCTCTATGGGAAGGGTGGGGCAAGTTCCGTCCATTAGCATCCCTCAAGATATTGAGAGGGGAAGGGTCTATTACATCGTACGGGTGGACGCGAGGGTTGAGGCGCTTCCTCATATCATCCGCCGTCTCAATCTCGATGTGATGGGGAACTATCAGGGTTATCTTTATCTTCTGCTTCGCGCTTCCGAGGTGCGTGCCCTTTATGCCTCCCATATCCCCTATCAGCTTGTCTCAATCGAGAGGGAGAAGGTCTCCCTTCCCAAAGAGAGGAGGGTGAGGGCACAGGCGGCTAATGGTCCTTATCACTCCTATCTCGAGGTTCAAAAGGAGCTTAGCGATCTTGAGAAGGATTATCCGGGGATAGTGAAGTTGTACGACATCGGCGATTCCGTTGAGGGGCGGGATATATTGGCGGTTAAGATAAGCGATAATGTGGCGACGGAGGAGGACGATGAGGTCGATTGTTTCTTCGTCGGCTGCCATCATGCGAGGGAGTGGATATCGGTCGAGGTCCCTCTAATGCTTGCTCGCTATCTCGCCGAGCACTATAGCGACAATCAGGAGATAAAGGATGTAGTCGATAACAGTGAGATCTGGATCGTTCCCCTTCTCAATCCCGATGGGCTTGAGTACACGATCAATGTCTTCCGCTGGTGGCGAAAGAACAGGCGGGATAACAGAAATGGTCTCTTTGGCGTCGATCTCAACCGGAACTACGATTTTATGTGGGGGATAGATGATATAGGCTCAAGCCCCAACCCAGCCTCAAATGTGTATCGCGGTCCTTCACCCCTCTCCGAGCCGGAGTCGCAGGCGGTGGCTCAGCTTTTTACCAGTCATAATTTCCGGGTGGCGTTAACCTATCATAGCTACGCCCAGGTGATCCTCTATCCCTGGGGCTATACCGTTGAACCTACCCCCGATTATCGTCTGTTCTCCTTTTTGGGGGATACGATGGCTTCTTTGATGAGTGCGGTTCACGGAAGGTGGTATTACGCGGTTCCCGGTGGGAGTGGGTTTTATTTCACCAACGGCGAGTTCACCGACTGGGCATACGGAAAGTACGGTACCCTGGCGTTCACCGTCGAACTTCCTCCGGTCAGCCTGATGCAGGGAGGGTTTATCAATGCGGATAGTGATATCACCTCGATCTTCGAGGAAAACCTTCCCGCTGCCCTTTACCTAATTAAATGGGCGATAGCCAATAAATGAGGGAGGAGGTTATGAAAAGTAAGGGAGCGCTTCTTTTTCTTTTAGGGCTTTCCCTTATGCTTTTTTCGAACTTCGTGCTGAACCCGAGGACCCTTAGTCCTCCTTTTACTTACGCGGTGGAGCTTTTCCATCCGGCGTCATCTCCTTCCCCTTCTCTTCCTCCCGAGCTATCTTCCTTTGCTCGGATAACGGGAAGATGGTTCTACTATAAGGAGGAACCGCTCGTTTCTTTATTCGGTTTAGGTGGCAAAGGGGGAGAAGAGAATAAAAGGGTTCAGGAGATCCTCACCTTCTCCCTGAGCGGTCGTTTCTTCCTCGTTTCCTCGCCCTCCCTCCTCGATGAGGGGATGCTTGCCTCAGGGAGGCTCCCCAAGCAGGGGAAGGATGAGGTGGTTGTGGGAGCTGGGTTGAGGGGTATCAAGGAGATCAGGGTTCAGGGAAAAAGGTTCAAAGTGGTGGGGATATTGCATAAAGCGATTTATTCTTTCCGGAAGACGGCCATAGCTTTTCCTTCGGAGGAAACCGAGGCGCTGTTTTTTAGTTCCAAGGGGAGGGAGTATCGCTCGGTCATCTTTAGATGCTCTTCACTCGCCGAGCTGGAGAAGGTGGCGAAGGTTCTTAGCAAAAGCAAAGGAAAAAGGAAGGTGGACTTCGGTCTGTTTGTGTATCAGAAGCCCTATACTCCCTTTACCTTTTTCGTCGGTTTTCTCGGGTATATCCTTCTTCTTGCCGGTGGGGTGATGTTGATCTTCGGAGTTTTTTCCTCGCTCAAGGAGAAGGTGAAGGCTCCTCTTCTTCCCGGGCTTGAGGCGATCTGTTCCCATAAACGGCTTTATTTCTCCCTCAATGCCATCTATTTTGGTCTTGCCATTCTTGCCGGTCTGTTCGTTTATCTTTCGCCCGAGCTTCAGTTTATGTTCATAAACCTGGTTGGCGCTGAGATATCGAGCGGTAAAGGCGTTCTCGCCTGGGTGGGAAGGGCTTATGCTTCGGGGAACATACTTTATGCTGCCTTTGTTACCTTTGCGGTCAACTCCCTTTTGGGTGCCTTTCTCTGGATCACCCTTCCTTCATTTGTTATCCCGGGGATTGGTCTCCTTACCGGTTGTATCCGGGCAATCCTCTGGGGACTGCTCCTTACCCCAGCCAGTGAAGGGATGGCGCTTGCGATGATCCCCCATTCGATAACCGCCCTTATTGAGGGAGAGGCGTATATCTTGGCGATGTTTTATGCTTTTCTTATGGCGGTTGATGTCTATAAGGGGAAGGGAAATTTGAAGGACCGCTACGCACGGGGGCTTACGAAGAACCTCTATGGCTTTTTGTGGGTGCTGATCCTTCTTGCCATTGCCGGCCTCTACGAAGCAACCGAAGTCATCCTGATGCGTTGATCAAATCGTTGAACTCCACTACACCATCGGTCTCGAATATCTTGTTCATAATCTGTTGAGGAGTTACTTTCCCCTCCAAGAATCGGCAAAAGACATAAAATAAATCTACTGTAGATACTAAAGCGATACCAATTTTCTTCGCTTCTTTAACCGCATTGTCAGAGAAAATGGGACCTCTATTCTCGGGATGTTCTTCTCTCCATCCGTTACCAATCAGTATGGCTTTTACTGGTTGGTTTTTATTCTTGTATTCTGTTGAGTAATATATCAATTGGCGAAGGTTCGTAGGGATTATATCTTTTGTTCTTCCCTTGCACTCTATAATTCCTCTTTTCCCCTCGAATTCAATCGCCAAATCTTCATCAGACTCCGGCTCTCTTAATTTGCATCCCAATTCTTGAAATACTTTTCTGGTTATTTCTTCCAGCTCAGTGCCAGTCCCATAGAGGAGCTTTTGGTAGTCCTTTTTGGCTAATATTTCCCTCTCCTTTTCTTCCTTTTTTCTTTCTAATTTTTCGATTTCCTCTTCTACTTTCTTTTTCTCTTGTTCCAGTTTTTTTAATTCTGGGATATATCTATTAAAATCTTTTGTCCACTCAGGAGGAGGGGTTATAGTTCTAACGCCCAAGATCTCTTCCAAAATGAAACTTATTGCTTCTTCAATAGTTTTCTCCGTTGGTGCCGGCAATATTATGAATTCACCATAAA
>JAGGZT010000047.1 GCA_021161905.1 Acidobacteriota bacterium
AGGCAGAGGTAGCAACCTTAAAATGTAGGGACAGCCCTTGTGGCTGTCCGACGGGTTACCACCCGCGGGGGTTCATACGGACAGGGATAAACCCTGTCCCTACGGGTGACCACCTGTGGGATTCATATAAAAGGAGTTGAGGTCGTTCCCTATATGAACCCCCTGGGGGTGGATACCTCCTGAATCCCCAACGGCGGGCGCCGTTCAGGGGCAAGCCATCCGGGCAGGGGCAAGCCCTGCCCCTACATTGAATTAAAAAAGATGTAGGGACAGCCCTTGTGGCTGTCCTCAGGCAACCGCCTGAAGGGTTTATATTAGAGACTGAGGTTATTCCTCCTATGAATCCGTGGGGTGGTACCCCCCTGGGGTGGTCACCCCCCGTGGGGTGGTACCCCCTGGGGGTGGTCACCCCCCGGCGGATGCCGCCAAATCGTGATATAATAATAGTGAAGGAGGCGGAAGATGAAATGTGATGTCTGTGGTACCGATTATCCCGGAGAGCAACTCAATATGTGCCCCATCTGTCATAAACATTTTTGTTCCGAGTGCGCGGTGAGAAGAGGAGGGCTCGAATTCTGCTCCACCTCCTGCTCCGAATTCTTCTTCTTTGGAGAAGAGGAGGAAGAAGAAACATCATCCCCCTAAGGAGCAGGTCAAAGGGCTGATTTGACTACCTTAACCCAACCTATTCCCCGCTCCGAGGCGGTGAGTATCTTGAAAGTAGTCCCCTGATAGGTAAACTCAGCCCCAGCCGGAGGTACCTCCTGAGCGAGATCGAGGAGGAAGCCGGCGAGGGTATCGTAATCGCCTTCTGGAAAGGAAAGATCAAGGTAAGAGGAGAGTTCGGAGAGCCGTACCGAAGAGGAGGTGATAAACTCCCTCTCGTTTAGCTTTATTATCTTCTTCTCCTCTCCTCGATCAAATTCATCAATTATCTCCCCCACCACCTCCTCAAGCACATCCTCAATGCTTACGATGCCAACAGCGGAGCCATACTCATCGACAACCACCGCCAGTTCCCTCTCCCTTTCACCGAAGAGGCTGAGGAGGTTTTCCACCCTGGCAAGTTCAGGGATGAAGGGAACCTGTTTCATAAAATGGGAGATCCTGTCCCCCCTGGAAGCGGTGAGGAGATCCTTCGCCTCCACCAAACCGATGATGTTATCCACCCGCTCCCGATAAACGGGAATCCGGGAAAAACCCTCCTTCCGCATCTTCGCCACCACCTCCCGCAATGGGGCATTCTCCTCCACCATCACCGCCTTGATAAGCGGGGTCATAATCGCCCCTACCCGGGTGGAGAGGAGCTCGAGGATGGCGGTAAGCATCATCCGCTGTGGCTGTTTTTCCTTCCCTGAAAGGAGGAGCAACTTAAGCTCCTCTCGGGTGACATAGGGAGAGCTCCTCCCTTCCTCCTTCCGGGATAGCCCTCCGGTTATCGCAGAGACGAGAAGGACAACCGGATAAAGGAGGAACATAAAGAAACGAAGGGGGTAGATGGCAAGAAGCACCATCCGTTCCGCATAGGCGCGGAAGAAAGCCTTTGGCAATAGCTCCCCGAAGATGAGAATAAGGGGAATGACCACCAGGGGAGAGAAGAAAGCGTACTTCCTACCGAAATAAAGGAGGAACAGCTCATTGGCGGAAAAGGCGGTAAGCACCACCGAGATGTCGGTCCCAATCAGAGTGGTGGCGAGAAGCAGTTCCGGTTTCCGAAGAAGGCCAAGGATAAGATGAGCCCTTCTTACCCCCCTTTCAGAAGCCCTGAGGAGATGAACCCGGTTGACCGAGACAAAGGCGATCTCTGAGCCGGAGAAGAACCCCTCGAGGCTCAATCCAATCAATATCAAGATAAGAAAGAGGAACATCGCTAATCCTTCCTCTTAACCTTTACCTTGACGATCCGCGCCCCATCCGTCTCTATCACCTGATAGCGGAAGTGATCGTCCTCCACAATATCTCCCTCCCTAAGCAACCTCCCCGCCAGATTGAGGAGATAACCAGCCAAGGTGGCGGAGTATTCATCTTCTATCCTCCTCCCAAACTCAGAGGAAAGAAGGGGAAGGGGGGCTCTTCCTGCAAGGAGATATTCGTCTCCCCTCTTCTCATAGATGAACTCCTCCCTCCTCCCTACCAGCTTTCTCATTATGTCCTCCATAGTGATGAGTCCTGCGGTCCCGCCGTACTCATCGACCACGATGGCTATGGTCGTTCTCCGTTTCCTCATCAACTGAAATGCCTCGGAGAGAGAGGGCGTCTCCGGAAGAAAAAATGGAGGACGGATCAGCCTCTGCCATCTCCCTCGAGGGGGAAAGCCGAATTTGTAGGCAAGGAGGTCCTTGGCGTAGAGGATGCCCTTTATGTCATCGAGGTCCTTCAAATAAACGGGGTAGCGGGAATAAGGAAACTGGGAGACAAAGCGGAATAAAGCATCGGCGGATATGTTCTCTCTTACCGCAATGATCTGGGTTCTCGGCGTCATTACCTCAGCCACGGTCAGCTCGGAGAGGGAGAAGATACCATCGATCATTACCCGCTCTTTCGCCTCGATCACCCCCTCCTCCGCCCCAAGGCGGAAGAGAATCATCAGCTCCTCAGAGGACGGTGGTTGCTCTTTCCTTTTGGCAAGAAGAAGGAGCAGAGGGGAAAGAAGAAGGGAAAAAGGGGAAAAAAGAACGGAGATCCCCTTGATGAACCGGGTGAACCTTCTCCCCCAGCCTTCGGGATCTCTCATCGCGATCACTTTGGGGGTAACCTCCCCGAAAATAAGCAGGACGAGGGAGGTCGCCGCTACCCCGAGAGTAAAGCCAAGACTGCCAAGCCCGGGGAGGAAATCTCGCCTGATCCCGGCAGCAATGGTGGAGAGGGTGATGTTGACCGCTTCATTCCCCAAAATGATGGTGATAAGCAACCTCTCTGGAGAAGAAAGGAGTGTCTCGGCAAGGATCGCCCACCTCCTCCCCTCCTTCGCCAACCTCCTCACCCGCCACGGGGGAAGAGAGAAGAAGGCGGTCTCAGAGCCGGAGAAGAGGGCGGAAAGAAAAAGAAGGATTATAAGAAAGCTAAATCTCACCATCAAGGGGGACATCTCATCCCCATTATACCAGTCTTTTTAGAGTGGAGGAAGTCAAGCCTCGGAAGGTGCCTCCTTCTTTCTTGCCGCCCTTTTCCTCTCGCTTTCTGCTACATAAACGGCACAGGCGGCATCGCCGGTAACATTGACCGCGGTACGACACATATCGAGTATTCGCTCCACCCCAAGGATTATCGCCAACCCGCTCATCAGGGCTGGATTGACCATCCTAAGGACGATAACCAAGGTGATAAAACCGGAGCTGGGCATCCCCGCAGTACCCACCGCAGCCAGGGTGGCGGTTAAGACGATCATCAACTGGTCGGCAAAGGAAAGATGAACCCCGAATACCTGAGCAATAAACACCACCGACACCCCCTGGTACAAAGCGGTGCCGTTCATATTCATCGTGGCGCCTAAAGGAAGAACGAAGGCGGCGATATCCTTAGGGACGGAGAGTTCCTCGGTCGCCTTTTTTATATTCACGGGAAGGGCGGCATTGGAGGAAGAGGTGGAAAACGCGATCATCTGCACCTCCCTCACCACCCGAAAGAAGAGGGAGGGCTTGGTACCCCCGAGGAACCTGACCACCAAGGAATAAACGACCACCATAAAGATGAGCATCCCGATGATGGTGACAACCACATACTTACCGAGAGCGATCAGGATGCTGAAGCCGAACTTGCCCGCTACCGAAGCCATCAAGGCGAAAACGGCATAAGGGGCGAGCTTGATGACGATATCGATCAACGAGATCATAACCTCATTTATCCCCTCTAACAATTGAACGACCGGCCTTCGGTATTTCTCCTCTATCCTCGCCAAACCGATGCCGAAGAAGATGGAGAAGAATATTATCGGAAGGAGTTCGGTTTCCGCCATCGATTTTATCGGATTGTCGGGGATCAGGGAGAGGAGAAACTCACTAAGAGAGGGTTTCCTCTCCGCCCGCTTCATCTTGGAAAAAAGTTCCGACTGGTGCTGTTTGCTAAGCTGTACCTTTGCCTCGGGGCTAAGCCCCGTCCCCGGCTTCGCCACATTGGCGAGGAAAATGCCGAAATAAACTGCAAGCGCAGTAGCTACCGCGTAGAAGATCAGCGTCTTTGCCCCTATTCTCCCCAGCTTTCTTATATCGCCGAGGGAGGCGGTTCCCACAATTATCGAAGCCATTATCAAGGGAACGATTAGCATCACGATCAGCTTGATGAACGCCTGTCCTATTGGCTCGATGACGGCGATCTTAGGACCAACCAAAGGACCGACAATCGCTCCGGCAAGGAGCCCTATTGCTATCTTGGTGTAGATCTTCACTTAACCCCCTCCTTAGAAATAGATAAAGGCGATGATGGTATAAAGAACCCCAGCGATCCCAGCAGCCAAGCTGGCTAAGGGAAGCTGGGTGAACACATGGTCCATCAGATCAGCCCCGGTCGCCAGCGATGAGAGAATAGAGGTATCGGAGATAGGGGAACATTGATCACCGTAGGTGGCACCCCCGGTCACCGCAGCAAAGCAGAGGGTGATGTAAAAGGGATCGGGATTGACCGCATAAGCCAGGGGCATAGCGATGGGAAAGACGACCGCATAGGTTCCCCAGGAGGTGCCCACGGAAAAGGCGATGAACATACAGATCCCGAGGAAAATAGCGGGAAGAAGATGAGGATTGATGATCTGGCTGGTGGTACGAACGATGTAGTTCGCGGTTCCGAGCGAAGCAGAAACCCTCCCCAGGGTGACCGCAAAGCCGAGGATTATCGCCCCCACCGTCACCCCCTTACAACCATCGACGAAACCCTCTATCACCTCATTGAGCCTCATTCCCTTATAAAGGGCGAGAAACATCGCCGATAGCACCGCCAGGAGGAACGCCTCGGATATATACATCTTCCCGAGGGCTATTTTCGGGATGATAGCAATGGAGAGAAGGGTTCCTATGGGTACGAGGAAATCATCATTACCCGTTGGGTATCCCTCCGGTACCGAAACCGTGGAGAGCTCCTTAGAAGTAAGGGGCCGGGCTCCATCCCTATCGAGTTTCCCCGTCTCTCTCGCTCTTTCCATTGCCTTCCTCATCCTTCTCCCATACCAGGGAAGCTTCTCAAGAGAAAGTAGCAGGGTGAAGGTAATGGCAAACCAGGCGTAGAAGTTGAAGGGGATGGCGTGGAAGAAGAAGTTGATCCCACTCGCCTGATCAGGGAATAGAGGTATTGTCCCTGCCACCAATCCTCCGATGTAGAGGGGCCAAACATTGAAGGGGAGGATGGTAGCAATGGGTGAAGCGGTGGAATCGATGATGTAGGAGAGCTCCTCGTGGCTCACCCGGTTTCGGTCAGCTATCGGCTTGGCGGTAGAACCAGCAAGGATGGTGCTTATCGTTCCCCCCTGATGGAACAGGACCCCAAGGAGATAGGCAAAGAACTTAGCCGATCTCCTCCCCCGCACGATCCTTTTTCCTACCCATTCCGCGAAATGCCAGGCACCACCGGTCTTGGTCCAGAGCCCGATCAACCCGCCAAGACACCAGAGATAGACGAACAATATCTGCCCATAGGAAGGGCTCCCAATGGCGGGAATGAGGTATTCCTTAACGATATTGTACTTCCCCGATATCACCCCGCCGGCAAAAACGCCCAGGAACAGGGCGGGGATAACCTCCCTGGTGGCGAAACAGAGAAACAGGGTAAGAAGGGCGGGTACGACGGACCAGAAACCGTAATCCTTAGTGACTGGGTTAAACCTTATAAGATCAGTATACTCGCGGATAAGGAGTATGGATATCAGGATTACAAAAAATAATGCCCATTTGACTGCTTTCGGCATTGACTCACCTCCTCCGCTTTTCCGCTGTCGTCCCTCAACCCCCATAAATATGGCTTGGAAGAGATTTTAACCAAGCGATGGTAGTTAAGTCAAGGAATTTCGGGGGCTTGACAAAAGGAGGTATCTGGGTTAAGTTGAAATGGGTGCCGGAGTGGCGGAACAGGGAGACGCACGGGACTCAAAATCCCGGGAGGGTTACCCCCTCGTGTGGGTTCGACCCCCACCTCCGGCACCATTTTTGCGATGTCCTTCTTTCCTTTAAAGCAACTGTTTTTCTCCCTCCATAATCTTCTCGGACGTTTCTTTTTTGATGATTGTCTTCTCCCTCTCCCCGACCACCTTTGCGGTAGGGAGGAGGATAAAAAAACCGCCCTTAAGGGCGGTGAGAAAAGGTTTTTCTCTTTAACAGCCTATTTCTTAATCCATTTCATCATCTTGCGGAGCTTTTCGCCTACGGATTCGATCAAGTGTTCCTCATCCCTCCTCTTTCGTAAATTGTATTCAGGGCGACCAACCATATTCTCAAGGAGCCACTCCTTGGCGAATTGACCTGTCTGGATCTCCTCAAGTATTCTCCTCATCTCCTTTCTCGTCTCCTCAGTGATGATCCGCTTGCCCCTGGTCAGATCGCCGTATTCCGCCGTGTCCGAGATGGAGTTCCTCATATGGGCGATACCCCCTTCATATATCAGATCGACGATGAGCTTCACCTCGTTCAGGCATTCGAAATAGGCTATCTCGGGTTGGTATCCTGCCTCAACCAGGGTATCGAAACCTGCTCGAATAAGCTCGGTCAACCCTCCACAAAGGACAACCTGTTCCCCGAAAAGATCGGTCTCCGTTTCCTCTTTAAAGGTGGTCTCGATTATCCCCGCCCTGCCCGCTCCTATGGCACAGGCATGAGCCAAGGCGAGCTCCTTCGCCTTACCGGTAGCATTCTGCTCCACCGCTATCAGGGCAGGAACACCCCCTCCCTCCTGATAGAGACGGCGGACGATATGACCCGGACCCTTCGGCGCCACCATATATACATCTACATCAGCAGGGGGTTTTATCTGACCGAAATGGATGTTGAACCCATGGGAGAAGACAAGCGCCTTGCCACTGGTCATATTCTCCGCTATCTCACCATAATATACCTCCCTCTGCACCTGATCCGGAACGAGTAGTTGAACGATATCCGCCTCCTTGCTCGCCTCATAAGCGCTTACCGGATTGAACCCGTGCTCCTTTGCCAACTGGTAATTCCTCGATCCGGGGCGTTGAGCAACTATCACCTCAACCCCACTATCCCTCAGGTTCTGCGCCTGGGCATGTCCCTGACTGCCATACCCGATGATCGCTACCTTCTTTCCCTCAAGCACCTTCTTATTTGCATCCCGGTCGTAATATACTTTAATTGCCATCTCTGCCTCCTTATTTCATCAAATTAATTCTCGCTCACCGCGATGGTGCCACTCCTCACAAACTCCAAAATGCCGTAGGGCCTTAAAAGATCGATGAACCGCTCCACCTTCAAGGGAGGACCGGAAAGCTCCACAGTGATGTTATGACGCGTTATATCGAGGATCTTCGCCTTAAATACATCGACCAGCTCGAAGATATCCGAATAGTTCTTCAAGGACTTCACCTTTATCAAGACGAACTCCCGGATGATGTAACTGTTCTTGTGGGAGATATCGACCACCTTGATGGTATCGATGAGCTTGTTGAGCTGTTTCGTTACCTGTTCGATCCTTTTTGCAGTTCCAGAAACAACCAGGTGTATCTTATATATGTCGGGGTCCTCGGTGGGTGCGGCGATGATGCTTTCGATGTTGTAGCCCCGGGAAGAAAGCAGACCAGCAATCCTCGCCAGAACACCGACCTTGTTTACCACGGTTATGATGATGGTGTGCCTCTCCATCAGACGCCTCCCATTATCATCTCGTGAATGGGTTTACCAGGGGGGATCATCGGGAAGACATTCTCCTCCCTTCTCACCATAAACTCCATCAGCACCGGTCCTTCCGTGCTGAGCCCTTCTCTCAAAACATCATCAACCTGGGAAGGTTTCTCCGCTCTCAACCCCTTCATCCCATAGGCTTCAGCGACCTTCACCAGATTGGGCTTATAGATATAGGGGCAATCCTTCCTCGGTCCAGTGCAATCCTCGGGACAATCTGGACCCTGCTTGAGACAGGTCTTTGCATACCGCTTCTTCCAGAACAGATCCTGCCACTGCCTGACCATCCCCAGATAGGAGTTGTTCAACACCACGATCTTGACCGGGATCCGGTTGACGGAACAGGTCGCCAGCTCCTGGATGTTCATCTGAATGCTACCATCGCCTGAAATGGTAACAACGGTCCGGGAGAGCAAGCTACCGCAGCACCTATCGCCGCGGGTAAACCATATCCCATAGTGCCCAATCCTCCGGAGCTCAGAAAAGAACGGGGCTTCCTATGGTTGTAAAAGAGGGCTGCCCACATCTGATGTTGCCCTACATCGGTGACCAATATCGCATCGTGATCGACAAGGGCACTTAGCCGGTCCACAACATATTGAGGGAGGATATCGCCGTTTTTGGGTTGCTCATACTTCAACAGATGGATCCTCTTCCACTGGTCAACCTTTTTATTCCACTCGTTGGGCTTTCTCGGTTCAACCTTCTTCAGGAGCTCTGAAAGCACATTCCGCACATCCCCGACGATGGGGATATCAGTTGGTACATTCTTCCCGATCTCTGCAGGATCGATATCTATATGGGCGATCCTCTTCCCCTTGGCAAATCCCTCAAGATCGCTTCCGGTAACCCGATCGTCGAAACGGGCGCCTAAGGCGATCAAGAGATCGCACTCCATCATTGCATAATTAGCTGGTACCGTCCCGTGCATACCGACCATCCCTAAAAACAGCTTGTGGTTCGCGGGTACACTGCCCAGCCCCATCAGGGTGCTCACCATCGGTATATTTGTCCTTTCAAGAAGCTCGAAAAGCTCCTCACTCGCACCTGAGCTTATGACACCGCCACCAACATAAAGAAGGGGCCTCTTCGCCTCCTTGATCGCCTGGGCGAGCTTCGCTATCTGACGGGGGTTCCCCTTAAGGATAGGCTTATACCCGGGCAGATCCACAACCTCAGGATAGATGTAATCCTCTATCTCGGCGGTAACGACATCGACCGGAAGATCTATAGCTACCGGACCGGGCCTACCACTACGGGCTATGTAGAACGCCTCCCGGATGATCCGAGGAAGCTCCTTAACATCTTGAACCAAATAGCTGTGTTTGCAAATGGACCTGGTAATGCCGGACATATCTATCTCCTGGAAGGCATCGGTGCCGATCAGGTGCGTCCGCACCTGCCCGGTTAGGACGATGATGGGAATGGAATCGAGCTTGGCGGTAGCGATACCGGTGATGGTATTGGTGGCGCCGGGACCGGATGTCACGAGACAAACGCCAACCTTGCCCGTAACTCGGGCATAGCCATCGGCAGCGTGGGTTGCTCCTTGCTCATGTCGGGTAAGGATCAGCTTTATCTCCTTGTGATCATAGAGCACATCGAAGATGGGGATGACCGCCCCGCCCGGGTAGCCGAACATAACATCGACCCCCTCTCTCTTTAACGCATCAACGATTATTTCAGCCCCTCTCATTTCTTAACCCTCCTTTAAGATAGCCCCAGTACTTGCTGAGGTAACCAGCTTGGCATATCGAGCGAGATAGCCGTTTTTGATCTTCGGCTCTGGTGGTTTCCAGAAAGACCTCCTCCTGGCTATCTCCTCATCGGAGACCTCAAGGCTGATGGTTCCCGCCTCGATGTCGAAGGAGATTATGTCCCCATCCTTCACCAGGGCTATGGGACCGCCCTCAGCAGCCTCCGGGGATATATGTCCGATCGAAGCCCCTTTAGTGGCACCGCTAAAACGACCATCGGTAATCAGGGCAACTTCCTTATCCAACCCCATCCCCGCTAAGCTCGAGGTAGGGGTGAGCATCTCTCGCATTCCCGGACCGCCCTTTGGTCCCTCATAGCGGATAACTACCACCTCTCCTTGTTTTATCCCTCCTCCTAAGATCGCTTTCACCGCCTCCTCTTCGGAATCGAAGACCCTTGCCGGTCCCCGATGTTTGAGCATCCCCTTAGCCACTGCCGAACGCTTCACCACACACCCCTTGGGTGCCAGGTTCCCTTTAAGCACGGCAAGCCCCCCGATTTCGCTGTAGGGATCGGTGATGGGACGGATGACTTCCGGGTTCCTGCTCTCCGCATCCTCGATATTCTCCCCTACCGTCCTTCCAGTCACCGTCATCAACCCGAGATCCAACAGGTTCTTCTTCGACAACTCCTTCATCACCGCTTGAACACCACCGGCAAAATAAAGGTCCTCGAGATGATGCGGTCCGGCAGGACTTAAGCGACACAGGTTGGGGGTCCTTCCGCTGATCTCGTTCACGATCTCAAGGTCGAGGCTAACCCCCGCCTCATTGGCGATCGCCGGCAGATGAAGCAGGCTGTTCGTGCTCCCTCCAAGAGCCATATCCACCGCGAGGGCGTTTAAGAACGCCTCCTTCGTCATCACATCCCTCGGCTTGATATCCCTTTTTAGGAGCTCGAGGACAGCGAGCCCCGCCTTCTTAGCCAGGCGCAACCGCTCGGCATAGACTGCGGGGATGGTGCCGTTTCCGGGCAATGCCATCCCTAAAGCCTCGGAGAGGCAGTTCATACTATTGGCGGTAAACATACCGGCACAGGAGCCGCATCCAGGGCAGGCTTGCTCTTCGTACCAATAAAGCTCATCCTCGGAGAGCTTTCCGCTTTTAACCCCGCCGATCGCCTCAAAGACATTGGATAGGCTGATATTTTTTCCTTTTATCCTCCCTGCCAGCATCGGTCCCCCACTCACCAGAACGGTGGGTATGTTCAGCCTGGCTGCTGCCATCAACATCCCGGGCACGATCTTGTCGCAGTTGGTCACCATAACCAGGGCGTCAAACTGATGAGCAAGAGCCACAACCTCGATCGAATCGGCGATGAGCTCCCGGCTGGCTAAGGAGTACTTCATCCCGATATGTCCCATAGCTATCCCATCGCATACCCCGATGACGGGAAACTCTATGGGCGTTCCTCCCGCTAACCGCACCCCTACCTTTACTGCCCGAGCGATCTCGTCCAGGTGAATGTGTCCCGGGATGATCTCGTTATGGGCGTTTACAATCCCTATCCAAGGTCTTTTTATCTCCTCATCGATGTATCCCATTGCCTTCAACAACGAACGATGGGGAGCTCTCTCTAAACCCTTCTTCGCTTTATCACTTCTCATAGACTCTCCTTCCATCCTGACCGTTCCTTCAGAAGGTCACCTTACTCATCTTTTTCCCTATATCCTTGAGCAACTTGTACTCGATGGAATCGACCAAGGCGAGGCAGCTGGCTTGAATGATGTCAGTGGAAACGCCAACGGTGGTCCAGCTTTCCTTTCCGTCAGTGGTCTCGATTAGAACCCGCACCTTGGCTCCTGTCGCCCTCTCTGGATCGAGCACCCGAACCTTAAAATCGGTTAGATGCATCTCCTTGAGTTCGGGATAGAACACCTCCAGTGCTTTACGGAGGGCTCGATCCAAAGCGTGCACCGGGCCATCACCCTGGGCAGCGGTGATCTCCTTCTTCCCATCGACATCGACCTTGATGATGGCTGAAGAGGAGACAGCATCATCCTGCAAGGGTTGTTCATCAACGACGGTGAAGTTCTCCAATCGGAAAAACGGCTCATAGAGCCCGAGGTGCTTCCGGACCATCAACTCGAACGAGGATTCCGCTGCCTCGAACTGATAACCCTGGCGCTCCAGCTCCTTCAACAGATCGATAATCGCTTGCGTCTCCTTCGAATCCTTCCTGAGTTCGGGATCGATCTTTTGAAGCTTCTTCAAGATGGTACTCCTGCCAGAAACCTCGGAGAGGAGAAATCGCCTCTCATTGCCCACCCTTTCTGGCTCTATATGTTCAAATGAACGAGGATCCTTGAGCACTCCATCAACATGCATTCCCCCCTTATGGGCGAAGGCGCTTTTTCCCACATAAGGCAGTCGAGTATCCAAAGCGATATTGGAGACCTCAGCGATATAGCGGGCAGTGGTGGTGAGCCTTGCCATCTGATCCTTCGGGATACACTGATATCCCTTCTTCAACTGGAGATTGGGGATCAATGTGGAGAGATTGGCGTTTCCGCACCTCTCTCCAAAGCCAAGAAATGTCCCCTGGACCTGAGTGACACCAGCCTCCACCGCCATAATCGAGTTGGCGACCGCGAGGCCACTATCGTTATGACAATGGATGCCGAGGGGTACGGAGAACCTCTCTGCCACCTCTTTGGTGAATTCGAATATCTCTTTGGGAAAGGAACCCCCATTGGTATCGCACAAAACCAACCAATCCGCACCACCATCAACCGCTGCTTGGAGGGTAGCCAGGGCGTAGCCTGGATTATTCTTCATTCCATCGAAGAAATGCTCCGCATCGAAGATGACCTCCTTGCCTTTCTTCTTGAAGAAGGCGATCGTCTCCTCGATCATCTTCAGGTTTTCCTCCAAGGTCGCCCTGATCACCTCCCTGACATGAAAGTCCCAGCTCTTTCCAAAGATCGCCACCACCCGGGTATTAGCGCTAAGGAGTGATTGAACATTCGAATCGTCCTCAACCTTTGTTCCTCTTCGCTTGGTACTCCCAAAGGCGACCAACTCGGCATGCTTCAGCTTGACCTTCCTTGCTTGATCGAAAAACTCCAGGTCCTTTGGGTTCGAGCCGGGATTACCGGCTTCGATGTAAACCACCCCGAGCTCATCGAGGGCTTTCACAACCTTCCACTTGTCCTCAACCGAATAGGAGATCCCCTCTGCCTGGGCTCCATCCCGTAGGGTTGAATCAAACACCATTACTTTTTTTGCCATTTTTCTCCCTCCTTTTGTCTCTGTAATCTCATCCTGGTTATTTCCCATCTTCATCTCTCCCCTTTCGGAAAGGGATAAAAACTCCCTGATTTTCCCTCTCTTCTGTCCCGCGAATTGAAATAAAAATACACCTCTGCCAATAAAATAAGGGCCTCGTTTGAGCCTATAGGGCGCCTATTAAACGAGGCCCTTATTACAACACTATTATTATGAAGCTGTTGCGGGAATCGCTAATAAGGAGAGAGGGATAGATTGAGGCTTTGAAGATCCTTGATCCTGATTTACCCGGAAATTCTCTCACCTCAATCTCCTCCTACAAAGGAGGATTTTATCGCTCTCTTTCTCGATGTCAAGATTTTTTTTAAAAACTTTTCTCAATAGAAAAAACCAACACTTTGATATATATATATAAGGGGGTAAATTGGTTTGGGAATTCTAAGATTATAAATTTAAGGATTGGGAAAGAGGCATTTTAAGGAAATTGATATTTTACTGGGAGAGCTTTAAATCCTATAATGAGATGGCAGGTTCAACTTCACATCGGGGATGATAAATGAGAAAGCCGAGAAAGCAGGTGGAAAGGGCAAAGGAACATCCCCTCCCTCTTCTTCCTGATGAGGGGATAAGGCTTCATTTAAATGAAAACCCGTTTGGTCCCCCTCCTAAGGTTAAGGAGGCGCTTAAGAATTTCGATCCCGAGACACTTTCTCGCTATCCCGATCCCACCCCTTTCCGGGAGAAGCTCGCCCGATCCTTGGGGGTTTTGCCCGAGGAGGTACTGCTCACCAACGGTGCGGATGAGGCGATCCAGACGATAGCAAATACCTACCTCGAGGAGGGAGACGAAGTGGTTATCCCGACCCCTACCTTCATAACCTTTAAAAAATGCGCTGAGCTTGCCGGGGCGAAGATCATCGATATCCCCTATCCCTCTGATCTCTCCTTCCCTAAGGAGAAGCTCCTTTCCGCCATCTCGAAAAGGACGAAGCTCATCGTCCTCATCACCCCGGACAACCCGATGGGAACCGTCATTCCCGAAGAGGATATCATCGAGATAATCGAGCGGGGAAGGGATTCCCTCATCGTCATCGACGAGACTTACCATCATTTCGCCGGGCGAAGCCTCGTCCCCTTGATAAGAAGATACGACAACCTCCTCATCATAGGAAGCTTCTCCAAAGCTTATGGTCTTGCCGGAGCGAGGGTGGGTTATATCGTCTCCGACAGGAAAAACATCTCCCTCCTCTGGCGGGTGCTCCTCCCCTTTACCATAAGTGCGGTGAGCCTTGCCCTCTTTTCCGCTGCCATCGATGATGCAGGATATGTCGACTTCGTGATCCGGGAGACGGCAAAGGCTCGGGAGTTTACCTTCTCCCGACTTGATGAACTCGGCATCCCTTACCACCCCACCAAGACCAGTTTCTTCCTGATGAAGCTTGGGATGAGAGCGGATATGGTCGTTTCCTACCTCAGGGAAAGGGGGATCTTTGTAAGGCCCCTTGAAGATGGCTTGGTCCGCATCTCCATAGGCCGCAAGGAGGATATGGAGAAATTCACTTTCGTGCTTGCAGAGATAGCCTGCCCCGATGCCCTCATCTTCGACATCGACGGGGTGCTCATCGATGTCTCCTCATCCTACCGCGAGGCGATAAGGAGGACGGTGGCGGAGTTTACCGGTTATCTCCCCACGCCGGAGGAGGTTCAGGAGTACAAGGAAAAGGGCGGTCTAAACGACGACTGGGAGCTCACCAAGAGGATGATCGAGGACCGGGGGGTGAAGGTTTCCTTCTCCGAGGTGGTTTCCTCGTTCAATCGGCGTTATTTCGGGGAAGGAGGCGAAGAGCCACTCTATTTGAAGGAACATCTCCTCATCCCTCCCGAGGTACTCGCCAAGCTCAAAAAAAGGTTCAAGCTGGGCGTCGCCACCGGGAGAACGAGAAAGGCGACGGAACTCGCCCTCAGTCGATTCGGCATCAAAGACTACTTCGATGCGGTGATCACCCTCGATGAAACACCAAACGGGAAGAGGAAACCCCATCCTTACCCGGTGGCGAAGGCGATGTCGCTACTCGGGGCAAAACGTGCTTACTATTTCGGGGATAATGTGGACGACATCAAGGCGGGTATCTCCGCCTCTGCCCATCCGATCGGGGTGATGCCTCCCGGGATCGGAGGAAAGCGCCTTAGGGAACTGTTCCGCGAAGCTGGTGCCCTGCTCGTCCTCGATCACCCCCGCCTCATCCCCGAGTTATTTCCTGAATTAAAATGACCTCTCAGAACCGATAGCCTATCCCCAAGTAAAAATTATTCCTCTTACCTCCCCCTTCTATCATGAATAAAGGCTCGAGGTATAATCTATCCCTGATCGAATACCTGACCCCCACCCCAAAACGATGTAAGAGAATACGGTGAAAATATCGGCTTGATACATACTCCACCTCAGGACCCGTTACCAATTGGTAGTGAAATCTCGCCCAGTCATAATAAAAAGCTAATAAGCTGAAATGGAGAAATAGAGCAAGTTTACCATCGGCAGTACGATAGGGATAGAACCTCCCTCCAATGTCAACCACGATACTGAACTCCTTTTAAAACCTGAAACCCCAACTGGCAACGATTTGATAAGTAGAAAAATCAGAGCCGACACCCAAATCCCGCAGAGAAACCTTCAGGAACTGATTATCATAAAATAGGGAGAATGGTAGCAAATGCTATTCTCCCCTTCCATCTACTACTCAGCGTCCTTACCTCCTTTTAGGCAGCTATTTTCTTAACCATCTTCAAGGGGGATTGCCTTTTAATTCATTATTTTTCATCTGGAATTACAAATTACAAAATAAGAGTAATATGTTATTTTTGGCTTGTAAAGAAAAAAATTAAAAAATTACAAAGAAGATGAAATGACTAACTCCCCCTTAAATCACTGGCACTGATGGACAAATTCCCTTAAAATAAGGGAAGCCAGAGTCAATGGATGTAAAGCCCAGGGAGGTATCAAATGAGAAGCAAGAGGATATATCTCATCAGCTTAAGCCTTCTCCTAATAGGGCTCTTAGCCTTCGCTGGCGAGGGCAAAATCACCATTGGAACCTACCATGATTTCAAGGTTCCACTAAGGCCCATCGTCTGGAGCCCAGATAGCGGTAAGTTCTTCTTTCGTTATAATGATCTGGGGTATGTCGACATCTGGTATTATGAGCTATCTTCAGGAAAGCTCAAGAAGATTACCGCCTTCAAAGCCCGGGAACTCGGCACTCCAGTCGTCTCTCCCAAGGGAGACCTGCTCCTCACCGTGAAGGATAAAAAGCTCATCCTTGTTCCCGTAAATGGGGGAACCCCCAGGGAGATAACCGAAGGGAAGGAGACGCCCCGCTCTTACTCCTTCTCCCCTGATGGCGGGAGGATTATCTACTCCGAAGGAGGAAGGATTTACCTCTACGATCTTGCTAAGAGCAGAGGGAGATTGCTATTTACAGATCGAGGGGAGGACATATCACCCATCTTCTCACCTGATGGGAGGAGGATCGCTTTCGTCTCCTATCGCAAGTCCCATAGCTTCATTGGGCTTTATTCCTTTGAGGACGATAGTTACCGTTTCTTGAACCCCTCGTGGCAATTCGACAGGAACCCGGTCTTCACCCCAGATGGGAGATATCTCATCTACTACAAGTTATATGATGACCGAGGTAAATACGCTGAGGTAGTGGCAACTGATCTCGAAACGGGGGAGATGAAAAAACTTTTCTCCGATCGCGATGAAAATCGCGATTGGTTCCGTCCCCATCGGATACTGGTTACACCGGATGGCAAAAGTATCATCATTTTCTCCGAGGTTTCCGGATACCTCCATCCCTATATCATAGATATTGCAACCGGCAAGAAGAGAGCTCTCTCCCAGGGGAAATATGAGGACGAGTCCTGGGCGCTCGCCAAAGCGGGGAGCTTACTCGCCATCTCTGGGAATCGTTACGATATAAATCGGCGCCAGATATACCTTATTGACCTCAAGAGCGGTAAGATTAGGAAAATAGCGGGAGAGGATATAAATGTCTATCCCTCGTTCTCGCCCGATGGCAAAAAGATCGCCTATCTCCATTCCTCTCCTTACGCGGTGCAGGATATCTGGTTGATGGACACTGAAGGAAAAGAAAAGAGACAGATCACCCACTCGATGCCACCAGGACTTACCAAAGACCTCCTTGTCGCCCCTAAGATCATCACCTACCCCAGCAAGGGCCTCACCATCACCGCCTTTCTCTTTGTACCTAAGGACATCAAACCAGGAGAGAAAAGGCCAGCAGCAATATTCCTCCACGGAGGACCGATAAGGCAGATGTTAGCCGGCTTCCATTACAGCCACTATTACGCCCGACACTATGCTTTCGGGCAGTATCTCGTTCACAAGGGTTATGTGGTTCTCTCGATAAACTACAGGGGAGGGATCGGCTACGGAAGACGTTTTCGAGAAGCGCTCAAGGGGGATATAGGGAGAGGTGACTATGAGGATGTACTCCGCGGGGTAGAATTTTTGCAATCGCTACCTTATGTTGACCCGAAAAGGATCGGGATGTGGGGCGGGAGCTATGGTGGATACCTAACGATGCTTCTCATCGCCCGAAATTCTGCAGAGATAGCTGCCGGTGCCGCCCTCCATGGGATCTGCGACTGGGATGACTTCGCCCATTATTCCCCCTTCTGGCGGGATATGCTTGGCGGTGGCATCGCCAAAAGACCCGATCTCATCCTCCTCTCTTCGGCGATAAACTTCGTCTCCGAGCTTTCCTCACCGATCATAATGTTCCACGGCGATGCAGATAGGAATGTGCCCTTCGAGCAGTCAATAAAGTTCGCCCGCGCCCTGATGAAGGCAGGCAAGTACTTCGAGTTCTATGTCTACCCCGACGAACCCCATAGCTTCCTTTCCCATAAGGCTTGGGCAAACACCTTCGAGAAGATCGACGAATTCTTTGATAAATTCCTCCTTAAAAAGGAGAAGTAGATGAAAGACTCAGCCAGAAAATTGGTTTTCCTTTTAGGAGGGGTTATCCCCCTCCTTCTTCTCCCCTTTATTAAAGGGGGGATGACAGGTTCGATCTCCGGTGAGATCGTCTATCAGAAGAGGATAAAAGCACCCCTTTACCTCTACATCTTCGCGGGAAAAGAGAAGAGCAAGCGACCGCCAGACATCTGGGAGGAAAAACCAGTAAGGAAGATCCGCCTTTCAGGGAGATCCTTCCGGGTGAAGGGGCTTTCTCCGGGGCGGTATTACCTCTTCTCCTTCCTCGATGAGAACGGAAATGGGAAGGTGGACTATCAGAACTACGAGCCAACCGGTTGGTATTCGGCGGATTCCGGAGGTTTGGACCCACTGGTGGTAAAGAAAGGCGTCGATATCTCCGGGATCAACATCCCTCTAAAAGCGCCCACCCCGATGGGAGCCCCGCGGAAGACGAAGGGAGGCGAGCTCGCCTTGGTGAAGGGGCGCTATGTCCTCAAGCTCTATGGTTCTTCCTATCAGCGAGGGTATGCCCATGGTTTTCTTCTGGCAAGCCAGATAAGGGATATGATCGAGTTCTTCAACCTCGAGTTCGGCGCCCGCTCCCGAAGGAGGTACGAGAAGGAGGTACTTCCCTTCGTCAAAAAGAACTTTAGCTACGATAAATCCTACCTCGAAGAGGTGAGGGGGATGCTCGATGGGATGCGAGCAAGCGGGAAATCGCTCTTCATCCCCTCTTTGAACCGCGATGTGACGATGGACGACATCCTTGCCCTAAACGCCTATGGCGAGTGGCTCTCGCTCTCCTGCTCCTCGGTCTCCGCCTGGGGGAAGATGACTGAAAACAGGGAGCTTAAAGGTGGGCTGATCATCGGGCGGGATATGGACGGGGAGAACGATCTAAGGAAGACGACGGTACTCGATGTCCTCATCTTTGCGGTGGCACCGGAGAAGGGTTTCCGCTATGTCTCGGTGATGTGGCCCGGTTTCATCGGCACCTATTCGGCGATGAACGAGCGCGGGGTCGCCGCCTTTACCCACAAGTCGAACACCAACTCAAGCTGGAAGGCAAAGGGGCTCACTCCAAAGGGGCTCATTGTGCGGGAGATAATGATGAAGGTGGACGAAAAGGATACGGTAGCCAAGATAAGACGAGTTATCGATTCCCACAGGGTGAAAACCGGGGGAGCGATGGGAGTGGGGAACAACCTTCATATCGTCTCGCCTTATCATTACCAGCGGTATCCAGCAGCGATAATGGAGGATGACTATTACGGCGGGGCAACCCGTTATCCTGGCGAGTTTTACCCCAAGAACCCTTATCTCGTCCTCTGCTGTAATACCTTCATCAAGTACGGCGTCTCCTCACCCGAGCC
>JAGGZT010000048.1 GCA_021161905.1 Acidobacteriota bacterium
GATAAATCCCTTTCGCATAGTCACCCTCCTTTGATAGAGCCTATTTTTTTGAACTATTTTAGCACAGGGATTCAGCGGAATTCAACGGAAAAAGGGTGAATTTTAGTCCTATAGTGTGCTATTATAATAAAACAGGAGAGCGTTTTATCGTTCTCCTCATCGATGCCGATCGGGTCAACAACCTTTGAGGAAGGATCCGAACACCAAAAATTTAAGGAGGTCAAAACACCCACGCCACATTATTAAGGGGCGGGGAAACAATCAGTAAAACAGGGGGAGAATATGGTGGACTGGGGAAAGATCCGGGAGGAATTTTCTTCGTCTAAGGGGTGTATTTATCTAAATAATGCAGCCGTTTCTATCATCCCAAAGCGTTCCTTTAAGGCTATTCCCGAAGTTCTCAGTGAAAGGTGCCTCACTGCGGAGGAGAGAATGGAACGAAGGGAGGCTCTCATCCTCGAGGTCAAAGAGCTCATCGCCAAACTGATAAATGCCTCAGCCAAGGAGATTACCCTGACCGTCAACACATCGGATGCGATCAATATTGTAGCTCAGGGGATAGAACTCACTCCGGGGGATAATGTGGTTATCCCGGCAACCGAATTCCCCGCCAACCTCGTTCCTTGGCTAAGCCTAAAGCGGAAAGGGGTGGAGGTCCGCCTGATCCAGCCAAAAGGTTGGAGTATATCTATTGAGGAATTGATATCCGCAGTCGACAAGAGGACTAAAGTGATCGCGGTGAGCGAGGTCTGCTGGATAAGCGGGGTGAGAGTGGACCTCGAGCGCTTAGGGGAATTTTGTGAGGAGCAAGGCATCCTTTTAGTGGTCGACGGAGTGCAGGCAGTGGGAGCGATCGGAGTAGATGTAAAGAGGATGAAAGCTTCCGCCTATGCCGCCGGAGGATATAAATGGCTCCTCTCTCCCTGTGGCACCGGTTTTCTCTATCTCTCGGAGGATCTCCTAGGGAAGATCCCCCCCACCTACTATGGGTATGAAGGAATGACGATAGAGGAGAAGAGCTTTTCCCTTAAACCGAAGGAAGGAGGAGATCGCTACCGTACCGGTTCCCTTAATTACCTGGGCATCGCTATGATGGGTGAATCGTTAAAGATGCTTTTAGAAATAGGAAAGGAGCAGATAGAGGAGCAGGTACTCACCCTAAAGAAAAAGATATACTCCCATCTTTCTAAAAAGGGTTACGATATCTCTCCTTTTTCCCGTTCCGGAATAATAAGTCTTTATTCAAAGAAAGCGGAGAAAATATACCGCCGGCTCCAAGAAAATCGGATAGTAGCTGCTTTCAAAGAGGGGAAATTCATCCGCTTCTCCCCTCACTTCTATAATACAGAAGAGGAGATTGCTTTTCTCCTATCTCTCCTTTAGCTGGGGGAGAGCGCTCCGGATCTTATCAACTTCTCCTTTAAGGTGTTGATAGAACCTTTGTCTATCTCGTATTCGTCCTCTATCAGCTCTACCTTCGGATTTTTAAGGGATAACTTCTTTACCTCTTTCCTGCAGGTGGGCATATAGATGATCACATCGGAATTGGCGAAAAGCGAAGCAAGTCCCTTGCTATCACTGGCAATACATCCCTTTATCTCATTTACCAAATGGGTACTACTTTGAATATAGCTCATCAACAATCTGAGAGATTCTGGATCACGGCAGACAAAACCTACCTTCTTATCCGGAGATACAGAAGCAATGCGTTCAAGGGTTTCAAACTTGGTGTGAACGATGACCGGGAATATCTCCACCTCAGTAGAGTCGAGTATCTCGCGGGCTTTCTGAAAATGGAAGAAGGTGGTAACAAGAAGATCAAGCTTATCCCGATAAAGGTAGAGCTCAGGAAGCATAATAGGGATTACTTTGAGCCCGAGCTCCTCCTCAAGATCCTTAGCAAACTCGTAGGTCTGAACTTCGTTGCACTCAGTAAAGCCGATCCGGAGGGCACGCTTTTTCCGTTTCTTCTCCTGATAGATTCTCTCCACCTGAACGATGAGATCCTCCTTAGATAAACCAGAACTAATCGCCTCCTCTACCAATTTCCCAAGCTCTCGAGAAACTCGCTCCTTTGTCGCCTCAGAGACAACCGTTGATCCATGAGGGGTTACAAACACACCACTTCCTTGGATAATCCGCACCAGCCCTTCATCCCGAAGTGATTGATAAACCTTGGTTACCGTATTGACATTAACCCCCAACTTTTGGGCAAGCTCCCTTGCTGGGGGAAGTTTGGAGTTCGGAGGAAACTCGCCTAATCCTATGCCCTGAATGATAAGTTCTCTTATCTGTTTGTGTAGGGTAACCCCCGTACCTCTTGCTATCTTAAACTTCATCCCTCCCACCTTATACAACGGTTAATCTTCCAAAATCTTCTTATTTTACCTCTCTTTTCCCTCTTTGTAAAGCAAATAAAACATTGAAGCTCCTCTCTTTCACGATCGGGGTTCTAACCTTGGAGACCCCTTTAATCTACCTAAGAAGGCACAAAAACTTTCTTCTCCCAAGAAAGGGGTTAACCGTCTTAGTTAAAATCAACCCTCGATGTTCTTCAAAAGCTCCTTTACCAACGGGGCATCCGGAGAGTTTGGTGCAAGCTCGAGAAACTTCTTTAGCACCTTCACTGCCTCTGCGGTATCCCCTTTGTTGAGCAGAGCGTAGCCAAGCTTAAGGTAAGGTTTTTCCCAATTTGGGTTTATCTCTATCGCCTTTTTATAAAGCGCAATCGCCTCATCCGTTTTGCCAGCAGCGAAATAATCCTCACCGAAATTGTAGTAAACCGCGGGATCGTTTGGGCTATGAGCGACTACCTTATTGACATAAGTCTCAGCATTCTTCAGATCACCCTTTCCGATGAGCGCTTCAGCCATCCCATAGAGGGCGGGAAGACAATCTGGTTCTTTCTCAATAACTTGTTCGAACTCTGCCTGCGCCTCCTCGAACTTATTGAGCTTAAGGTAGCAGTTTCCCACATTCACATGGATATTGTAGATGTCCGGGTTGGCTGCTAAAAATTTATTAAAAGCCTCGAGCGCTTGTTCATACTTGCCCTCATTATAGAGCTTATTCCCCGCCTCCAGAAGCTCTGCTCCAGAGACCGCTTCCTTTGTAACCTCCTCAATCGATTTGAGGACGAAATCAAGCGGTTTGTTCTGAAGGTATCCATACACCTTCCTAAAGGTCCTCATTGTTTGATAACCTTCAGCAGAAACCGTAAACTGCCAAGTACCCGGCTCGAGCCCCATAAGCACATATTTTCCATCCTTATCCGTTACTGCCTCGAACTTTTTTATCAGCTTTCGCTTGGCAGTAGCCACCACCTTAGCATTGGGAATAGGGTTCCCCTTTGTATCTACCACCTTGCCGCTAATCCTCCCCACCGCCTGAAGGAACGCAGCCGGATATGCTGGGGTAACGAAGCTTTCTATCCCGAAAAGGAGAAAAACAAGAAGAAGACATAACAATACATTCCTCTTCATTCTCTTAACCTCCTATTTAATAATATGGAAACTAACCGAGCGTTTAGCTGTATGCTTCCTTATATTATCACTAATCGCCACATTAAGGGTATAATCCCCTTCTCCCAGTCCATCTATAGGTATTGGTTGAAGTACGGTGTCGAAGGCGATATCAGCCGGAGGAAACAGTCGTACCAATTTACCACCACGGGAGATACTATAGGTTATGGTAAAGGAGGGCTTTCCTTTTTCGTCCACCCCATATCCGTATATATGATAGAAAAGGAGAAACTTCTCATCCTTTCCCTCAATGAATCTCGCTCTTGGATCAAGAGAAATGGCAAGTGGCCCTATTATCATCTTGCGATAGAGATAATTTACCACCGGACGAGGCTCCTTTTCCCGAACCACCTCACGAGCAAGAAGCAGGCTCGAGGTCCAAAGGGTGGGGGAAGAAAAATCAGGCACAAGCAACGGGATCCTAAAACCAGCGGAATGCTCGCTTGACACCTCTCTTAACCCAAAAGCCAGGGTATAGTTTCCCGGCTTAAGGGGGAAACCGGTAAAAAGGATGAATTCCCGGTTGCTATCGAGTTCCTTCTTGTTCAGATGAACCTCAAAGGGAATGAGAAAACTATGAAAGACCTTCTTCAAATCGGGCGAAAGCACCATCCCGAAAAGAGAAAGCCGAGAAGAAAGTTTATTCTTCCCTCCCCTTGAAAGAGTTAGCTTCTTGGGCTCAATGGAAAAGGCAATCGGAAGATAGCTCGCTCCATCAGAACCAGGGAAATAATAGAGCCAAACTTTGAATCCCAAACTATTCGGGATGTTCCCCTTGGTAAGAAGAAGTTTAAGGAGCTTTTCCTCCGCAGCAGGTACCACCTCCCGAGGTGGTTTTTTGAGGGGTATTTTCTTCGATTCCACCGGAGACTTGGTAACATCGGAGATAAAGCTTATTCGCGCTAAATTGGCAAAAGCTGCCTCAGGAGTGAGCGGTAGCCCCTGGGTTAAGAGGACATAATTCCCTAAGTTATTCCGGGTAAAAACCAGCTGATAGGTTCCCTTGAAGGTGGAGCTGTTCAGGTTATTATAGGTCCAGATGATCCGGTGATTGGGCGTCCCTACGCCTTCCTCATAAATATTGTCCGGTGGTCCATAGATGATGTATACCTTTCCCCGATCGGTGAGCCAGCCCTTCTTTCCTTCCTCCCTAAAATAACGATTGACATATTCAAGCCTACGGTAATACTCCTCCTTGTACTCGTTCCACTCAGTCTTCGGGGTAGGGTCCCTCCTCTTCCAGAAGTCGCGGATAAAGGCCTCCCGTTCGGCATCGGTTTTTAAGGCGAGGAAAGCTTTTCTTTCCTCCTTGGTTATGATATAGCGCACCTCGTCATTAACCCACCTCTTATACTTCTTAGGAATATCGGAGGCGAGGGAAAGCTCAAAGGCAAAAAGAAGCAACAAAATCCCCACCAACAAAACCCGTCTCATCTAAGCCTCCTTCATCTAACCGCCTATTATAACTCATATACAAAGGGAGAGCAATCTCAGGATAAAAAGAAAGGGGGCTCCCCAAAGGAGCCCCCACCACAATCATACCAGATTAGAAGATGAACCGAGCAGCAATCTGGACAATCCGCGGATCGAGAATACCACGAACCACATTGAACTCAGAGCCAGTCTGACCCTCCAGGGAAGTAGCGGTGTTCGAGTTCAGCACATTGAAAATATTGGCGAGAACATCAACCTTCCCATACTTGCCCAGGTTGAACCGCTTCTCCACCCGAATATCTCCGTAGTTGAGGGTGGGAGAGAACCGGGAACCCTTCGGCTCCACATTGATATCGTAGCTTCCCAGAGGATTAAGACCATACACCCGGAGCCAACGGGTGTAAGGACGACCGGAAAGGATGCGCCAGTAGGTGCTCACATGGATGCCATAAGGAAGGATGAAGTGACCGGTTATCTTCAGCTGATGGCGACGGGAAAGCGAGAGATTCCCCTCCGCATTGATGTGATAGTTCGGGTTGTCGAAGTAGGAAGCACCGGTCCAGGTAGCGTCGAAGTCGAGGTCCATCAACCCAGTGGCATGGGCATAAACATAGGAGACCATCAACGACCAATTATCCGCCATCCGCTTGTTGAACACCGCCTGAAGTGCCCAGTAATTACGATAGCAATGGGGCGGGTTGGTTACATAATATTGCCAAGCAGAGTTCCCTGGTCTCAGGCTGTAAACGGTGATGGTGCCATCATCGGCGGTACCGGTAATCCCATCCTCACCGGGATCGGTCACCGTCACCGGTTCGAACAGCTCCCACCGCCAATCGCCCTTGTTAACATCAAAGAGGTAGATGTCCACATCCTCGAGGAACCTGGTCTGCGGTTTGTAGATGGCGGAAAAGCTAACCCCAATATTGGGTCTCAGCTCCTGCTCCCAGCTGAGAACGAACTGATCGGTGTAGGGCGGTTTGGCGTTCGGGTCTATCGTCTTGTTGATGCCCTGCTGATAGGTGGAGTAGATCCTAAAATCGTTGTTATTGAAGTTCTTGTCCCAACCGCTATACCAGTAAGCCCGATAGTAATACCAGCCATTCGGGTTCACGGTGCAGAAATACTGGATGATATCGGCTGCGTAATACCGCCCATAGCTGAACTTGACCACCGATTTCCCATCGCCGAACACATCGTAGGTAACGCCTAACCGGGGGGAGAAGGTGTTCCAGGGAGCGATCGGACTGTAGCTCTTTTCCACGAATCCACCCTTGGGGATAATGCCGGTATTCCGCTCGTAGCGCACGCCTGCATTGATGGTCACCTTGTTGGTCAGGCTCCAAGTATCTTGAGCAAAGGCAGCATAATACCGCTTGATATCGTGCCGGCTGAAGGGATAGTAGAAGTAAGCCTTATACGGCTTACCGTTTTTGGTGTAAAGGCGGACGCCAAGTTTATTCCCCTCCTCATCGGTGTAGTAATATTCGGTATTATAAGCGACAGAGCGGATGTCCCAGGACTTCTCGAACTCGCCACCGAACTTGAACTCGTGCTTCCCATACCAATTATCCACAAAGTAGGTGAGCACTCCGTTATACTGACCGCGGTTCCGCTGATAGTGATCGTAGTAACCATAGCTACCGGAATACATCCTGGTAACCGTATCGTAGATACGGCATTTCTCGTTCTTCGGGTCGAGGTTGAAGTCGAAATCGACATAAGCGGCCCGGGCGATTAGGAACATATTGTCGTTGAATATATGGGTCCACTGCCCATTGTAGACATTGGTCGGGGTAACCTGAATCCAGGTGCACTCCTCAGGTCTCTGCCAGCTCGCTCCTCGATGATGGCGCTGGTAGTCGGTGCGGTTGTACATCCCCATAAACTTGTTCTTAGCAGAGGGCTGATAGGTCACCTTGAACATACCGGCATAGCGCATCCTGTCATAGGGGATCGCCGCACCATTCTCATCAACATAACCCTCCACATACTCAATAGAGTTGTACCGCCAATAGTTTCCGTAGAACCAGACCTTGTCCTTGGCAAAAGGACCACCCAAGCTGAGGGTCCAATCATACTCATGGTCGAAGCCAACCGCCTGCCCCTCAAACGGGGTACCTTTGGTGTTATCGGACTGGAGGCTCTTGTTCCGATAGAAGAGGACCTCCTCACCATGGAACTCATTACCACCAGACTTGGTGATGGCGTTCACCACCGCGCCCTGAACATTACCGTACTCCGCACTCTGCCCACCAACCGAAACCTCAAGCTCCTCAATGGCATCAAACCCAATCCGGAAGAACGGGGTACCGGTCACCGGATCGCCGAGGTTCACCCCGTCGAAGTTGTAGGCGTTCCCACGAACATCAGAACCATGAGCAGTATCCCCGGTTACACCAGGAGCGAAGTTGAAGATAGCGAACATACTCCGAGTACTCGGCAGGTGACGCAGAAGATCAGTAGTGAAGTTCACACTGATGGTGGTCGACTGCTTATCCACTACCGGCGACTCACCGGTAACCGTTATCGTCTCCGCTACCGCCGCCAC
>JAGGZT010000049.1 GCA_021161905.1 Acidobacteriota bacterium
TACGATCACGAGATCCCTCTTAGGGTAGGGGTCGAAACCATATCTCCTCTCTAATGTGATATAATTCTTCATTTTATCAGTGTCCCTCGACCAGCTAATGCCTCTTTTACCGGGTGCTCCACCCTGCCGTCGCTTATTATGATCTCCGTCCTCCTTGTCTCAAGAAGCCTTATGAGGGCGTAAAGCTTCCTCCTCATCCTCCCCTCGGCTCTTTCCTCCCACTTTTCAAGCTCGGTACGGGTGAGCGTTGGGATCAATGAGGTGGGATCATCCTTATCCTTTAAGATGCCCGGTGCCTCTATGAACTGGAGGATCCTCTCCGCAGGAAGTTCCTCGTGGATAACCCGTACTATATCGTCGTTTTCCGAGTTGATGGCAAAACCATCTTCATCGATGATGGGAACGGACAAAACCGGGATATATCCCTTTGCCAGCAATAACTTGAGGAGTTCCCTGTTTACCCTGACCGGCTTTCCCGAAAGATCACGGATGATCCTCTTTCGCCCTTCTGAAATAACCCTGATCCCCCTGTTCCTCCTCCCCTGGATCACCCTTCCGTCCAAGCCAGATAATCCTACCGCGTTTATCCCATAGCGATGGCAGAGCTCCACTATCCTCTTGTTCCTCAAGCCGGCATAAGCCATCATTAGAAGGTCTATCGCCTTCTCATCGGAAAGCACGCTGGAATAACCGGATATCGAGGTGATCACCTTCTTCGGAGTGCCAAGCCTTTCTCCAAGCCCGTCCCGGAGGGCATTTGCCCCGGAAACGATTATGAACTCATCTCGAAGCTCAGCAAGATCGCTTACGATCCCCTCGAGGTTTATATCCTTTCCACCGCCTATCTTTACGATAATCATCCGAATACCCTCACCGTGCCATTCTCTATCTTCTCCCACCCTTTATCGTTAAGGTATGGTTCGGAGCATATGATAAGCTCGCCTTCCTCTTCCTTAAGGTGCATAGTGAAATACTCGGGGTCATCCTGAAAGAAGGAGTGGAGGTAGATCCTCTTTCTATCTGAGATTATGATGTTCATCGCCCTTACAAATCGAGACCTCCTTCTTATGACCTCGCCCGCCCTTCTCATCGCCTCCGCCAAGTCCCCTTTGTTGAGCCTCCTTATATAGTTGAACAGCTTCTCCGCCCCGATCCTCCCTTCCTCCTTTATCCTTACCCCGTGAAGCTCACCGTTGAAGATAAAGGTAAAGCCATCAGCGGAAAAGGGCATATTATTCTCCACCCTTATCCCTTCATCTCTGAAGGCGCTCCTCGCATGGGCTAAGAGGAGGGTGGTTTTGGGAAATATGGTGAGGTCGTCCTCCCATATCGGCTTTATGTTCTTGTAGATCATCCACTCCCCGTCCTTTAGATAGGCACATCCCCAGCCATGCCCCTGAAAGACCTTGCTTTCTCTCGCTACCTGTGCGAGGTTCATAAGATGGTGGGTGGGGTCTATTAGCCTTTCTGATCTTACCGCGAGCAGTCGACACATCGCTCTATACGGGATGGAGTCCAGGAAATTCAAGCCCCGCCTTTTCATCAAAGCCAAACATTATGTTCGCTGACTGAACCGCCTGACCCGCTGCTCCCTTCATCAGGTTGTCGAGCGCGCTTATCACCACCAACCGGTTCGATCTCCCGTCCCGAACAAAGCCGATATCGCAGTAATTGCTTCCGTAGAGTATCTTCGGATCAGGATAGTGGTGAATCCCGCTTCTCTCCCTTACTATCCTTATGAAAGGCTCATTTCCGTAGTAGCTCCGGAAGAGCTTCAAAATCGCCCTCTCATCGAGATCATCCTCAAGGAAAATATGGGCGGTAGCCTGAACCCCTCGCACCATCTCCACGCTGGTAGCGGAAAAGTGAAGTTCAATCTTCTTCCCGAAGCCAAGCTCCTGAACCATCTCCGCTATATGGCGATGGGCGGTGGGCTTGTAGGCTCTCACCGAACTGCTTCGTTCCGGATGATGCGACGCAGGGCTACCCCTCCTTCCCCCTTCGCTCGAGCCGACCTTCACCTCGATCACCGTCCGCTCGCAATCGACCAACCCCTCGCGGAACAGGGGGTAAAGAGCAAGGATAACCGCGGTGGCGTTGCATCCTGCACTTGAGATGAGGGAGGCGTTTCTCATCTCCTCCCGATGGAGCTCGGGAATGCCGTAGGTGAACTGGGAAAGCAGTTCAGGATGGGGGTGAATCATCCCATACCACCTTTCGTAATCCACTGGGTCCTTAAGTCGGAAATCAGCACTTAGGTCTATTATCCTTGGGGCTATCTCCCGAAAGCGATCGATCCTCCTCATCGCCTCCCCATGGGGAAGGGCGAGGAAGAGGAGATCGCATTCCTCAAGCTCGCTCAGCCAGCTGAACCTGAGATCGGTAAACCTCCTCAGATGGGGATGAGCCCGAAAAACGGGCTTTCCCGCCAAGCTCTCCGAGACAACCTGCTTGATGGAGAAATGGGGGTGTAAAAGGATAAGGCGGAGCAACTCCCCAGCCACATATCCCGATCCCCCAACGATGGACACCTTAGGGCTATGCATCGTACCCTCCTTCTCCAACCTTAAGCACATAATCGACGATATGCTTTGGAATATCTACCCCAGTGGGGGCGATGCTGTTCTTGAACTCCATAGTGTAGTTCACCTCGTTGACCAGAATGCCATCATCCGTTTCGAAGATATCGATAGCCACGATCCCACCACCGACCGCCCTTGCTGCCTTTAAGGAGATCTCCCTTACCTCGTCGGTCACCGGACAGTTATAAGCCTTCCCTCCCCTTGCGGTGTTGGTTATCCAGTGGTCCGACACCCGGTAGATGGCAGCGATGCACTCATCACCGACCACAAAGCTCCTTATATCCCTTCCTCGCTTCTCGATGTACTTCTGGATGTAGAAGATGGAGTGATGATAGGTACCAAGGATGGTCTTATGTTCGAGGATCGCCTCAGCAGCATTTCGGTCGTTCACCTTGGAAAGAAGCCTCCCCCAGGAACCGACCGCTGGCTTAAGCACCACCGGGTAGCCCATCTCCTCAATAGCCTGCAAGGCAGACTCGATGGTGAAAGCCACCCTTACCTCGGGCTGGGGCACCTTATGCTCCTTCAGGGCAACGGAGGTGAGGAGCTTATTCCCGCATACCAAAGCAACCCCTGAATTGTTGACACACCTTATCCCCGCACTTTCGAAGATCCTTATCGCATGGAGCGCTCGTGAGTGGTTGATACATCTCTCGATGACCACATCGAGGTTGAACCTATCCCTTCCTAAGTTGAAGGTGAGTTCCCGGTCGTCGATCATCACCACCTCAACTCCCTTTCGCGAGCTGAACTCCTTAAGCAACAGCTTCTCATCTTTCCTGATTAGGGAATGGAGAAACCCGACCCTCATACCCCTACCTCCTCTTCCTGATGTTCCTTGAGATACCTCACGATGTACCTTAGCTCCTCGAGATCAACGGTCCTCCCGCTTTGGCCCACCTCCTTCACTTTCTTAAGAACCTTTAAGGCGAGGTCCTCATCCACATCCGCCTCTCCGATCTGCTCGAGGGAATAGACCACCGAGGAGAGGCCGGACATATGATCGAGGGCTATCCTCGGCTCCCTTCCCACTACAGCTGGGTCTAAGCTCTGGTAATGAAGGGGGTTCCTTATCGCTGCCTGGGTGTGCACCCCGGCACAATGGGTAAAGGCGTTCCTTCCCGTTATCGGCAGGTTCACCGGGATCTCGACTCCGGAATACCTGCTCACCATTCGATATAGCTCCGGTATCTTTTTGAGGTTCAGCTCCTTCTCCTCGCCGAAATCCTGAGTGAGAACCACGAGCAGACTGGCTAAATCGACGATCCCCGCCCTTTCCCCTAAACCCAGAACCGATGCGTCGATGATCTCCGCTCCTGCCCGGTAGCCGTCAAGGGCATTAGCGAGAGCCAATCCCCGGTCGTTGTGGCAGTGGACCGCTATCTTCGGGGAAACCCCATTCTTATCCAGTTCATCCCTCAACTTCTTTATGTAGTCGTACATATTGTTCTTGCTTCCGGGGATTATATAGCCGGTGGTATCGGCGATGCTTATAACATCCGCCCCTGCCCTTGCTGCTTCTGCTGCTGCGGTGATGACATTCTCAAACGGGGAACGAACTGCATCCTCCGGGGTGTACCTTACGGTGAGGTCCGGCTTCTTCTCCTTGGCATAGGAGATCACGGTAGTTATCTGATCGATAGCCTCCTTCAGGCTCTTTGCGTGATGGTTCAACCTCATATCTGAAACACAGTAAAACACTCCGAGAAATCCCACTCCACATTCGAGCGCCAGATCGACATCCCTCTTAAGCGATCGGGAGTGAGCTCCGACCTTAGCCCGAAACCCCCTTCTCGCTATCTCCCTTACCGCATGGTGTATCTCCTCTGTTACCGCGGGATGGCCCGCCTCAATGATATCGACGCCCACCTCGTCGAGAAGCTCAGCTATCGCCACCTTGATGTGAACATCGAAATATACGCCCGGAGTCTGCTCCCCCTCCCTAAGCGTGGTATCAAGGATCTTGACCATAGTTCACTCTCCCCAATCTTCCTCTTCCTGAGGAGCTTCAGCAAGAAACAACGGGTTGATGCTTTTCACCTCGAGCTCGGTGCCGCAATCGGGGCATTCGATAAGCTCACCCACCATAAGATCATCGGAAAGACTAAGGTTGGCTCCGCAGATAGGACATTCAGTCATTTCTGCACCTCCTTAAATTTGGACATAAATTACCCCCTGCCCTATAATCAGGGCAAAACTAAAGCGGTCTAAAGCTTTAAAAAAACAGAGAAACAGAAATTAAAGCTTAGACCGCTATTTAGACAGAATCACTTTCGTTTTATGGGGGAATATGTAAGGATGTGATATCCTCGCGACCTCATAACAGAGGTGATTATACCCAGCTTTCTCGGTTTGTCAAGTATTTTTTCATCACCGGTGAGGATACGAAATATCGCTCTCCTTTTAACCTATTGCTTCAGGGTTGAATGAAAGGTCAGATTCAAGCTTTTTTCTTTACCGGTTGCCGTAAGATGGTCCTCCACTTCTCCTCGGGCACCTCCCTGAGTCCCGAACTGACCAGATAAATCTCGTGGTGAAGCCCATTAGGAACAAGACCTTCATCTTCCATCAATTTATACATCTTTGCCAATGACTCTGGCTTAGTGGAATAAGGTCCCCGGTGCAGGATCTGAACGCATTTCCCTTCCTTCATCCTTTCAAACTTAACCTCAGCAACCAGCTCCATCTTCTTCTTTTTTATAACCTCTTTCTTTACCTCCTCCACTATCTCCGGGCTGACAAATCCGGGCTGGCGAATGAGCAGTTTCCATCGCCATTCCTCCCGGGGCACTTCGGAATACGGTTTATCAGAATCTACCCACCATAAACCTTCGAGCTTCGCCACCTCAATATCCACGATCTCAGGAGTGGTCTTCGCTGCATAATAGGACTCATATTCCTTTGTTAAATCAAGCTTTGCCTGTGGCATCCGTCAATCCCTCCTTTAAGATTGGTAAAATCCTCAAATATTACCTCCCTCCATTTTACTTTTGCCCTTCTTGCTGACATTATCTGTCAGGCTTCGATATTTGATGACGAAAAAAGCGGAAATCAGGTTCGGGGAAAGACACAGAAACACCCCTTCGAGCTTAAAATAGCTCTCAACTCGCTTTTTAAGCCCTACACTTCAAAGATAGTGGAGTTAAATCCTCCTCTATTCGTTTTCGATCTTCTTTATCTTCTTGAGCATCTCCCAGGCGGGCTCAAGGTTCGGGTCGAGCTTAAGCGCCTTCTCATAGAACTTCTTCGCTTTAGCAAGGTAGCTCCGAGCCAATTGCTGATAGAGCACCGCCTCATCAGGGTAAAGCTTTATCGCCACTCGAATGAGGGCGATCGCCTGATCGAGCCTGCCGAACGAGGCGAAGTCATCAGCATAGCGGATGAGCCTCTTCGGGCTGATATAATCCTTATCCTCGATCCCAAGCTCTCTCGCCCGCTCGTAAAGTCTCTTCGCCTTCTTACTATCACCAAGGGAGATATAGGCGTTCCCCTTGATCACATAGGGAGCGGCGGACCTTGGGTAAAGGGCAATCGCTATATCCGCTACCTTAAGCGCCCTATTCTCTTCTCCGTTTAAGTAGAAATACCTCACCACCCTCGCAAACTGATCGACGAACTTGGGATAGATGGAGGCGTGGGAAAACGCCTGGGTCATCCGCTTTTCAACCTCATCGAAATCGGAGTATGGGGTGATCATCAACCGGCGGATGTAATCGGTGAAGGCTTTCCCCCAATCCTTCTCCCAACAGATGATCCTCCTCTCAAGCTCAGGAGAGAAGCGGAGCTTCGCTGGGTAATTCGGGGAGTTTCTGTACATCCTGATATAGTCGGCGAAGAAGGGAAGCGCTCCCATTTTATGATAACGGTCAAGCCCCTTTTCCCCGAACCTCTTGGCAAGCCTCATCGCCATATAGGAGCCGACCTTAACCAAGGGCTCGCCCGCTACTGGGTGCCTTCCTTCCCCTATCTTCTTCAGCGTCTCCTTGTAGGAGGAGAGGAGAGCCTTTTTATTCAGAAATCGATTGAGATAGGAAAAAGCTTTGGCAAGCTCCTGCTCGTCTTCGGTGAGCGGTTTTCCGTACTTATCGAAGTAGCTCGCCCCGTAGTTGAAGGTATCAAACAGCCCCCGGTAGATGGCACTATCGAACTTATCCCCGGTATAAGCGGGGATGTTCCACTGCTCATCGAACAATAGCTGGAACAGGCGATGGGCATAAGGGTTCAGGTTCGTCCCCTCGAGGTTGCAACCAATGGCGATGGCGAAATCCTCCTTGGGGAAGATCACGAGCAGGGTCCTTGTCTCCGCCTGACTCCCGGAATGGGAGACGACGAAATGGCCGTTCACCGGTCTTACCCTGAGCCCCATTCCATAATCGGTAAGAAGCCCCTTTTTGGTAGCCATCGAGGTGGACATAAGGTCGAAGGTCTTCCTCGAAATCACCTTTCCCGAGGTGATGCCCCGGGCGAATTTCAAAAGATCGAGCACCGTGGACCGGGTACCACCACCGGCAAAACGACTGCTTATATCGATGAACTCGGAGTTTTTGAGCTTCCCCTCTATAAGGCGATATCCCCGGACCCGGTTTTTGATTATCTCGTTCGGATCGTCCATCCTCGTGTCGTTCATCCCGAGCGGAGCCCAGACATTCCTCCGCATATAATCCCCATAATGCCTCCCTGATGCCCCCTCGATCACCGCACCGAGGAGGTTGTAGCCGTAGCTCGAATAGTGAAACTCGGTCCCCGGCTCTGCTACCAGGGGGAAATTGGCGAAGATCCCGATCGCCTCTCTGGTATCCTTGTGCTCCTTGATGTGAAGTTCCCATCTGTTTCGGTAATGGCTGATCCCACCGAGATGGCCAAGGAGCTCCCTCACCGTTATCTTCCATTTCTTCTCCGGGAAGTAGGGGACATACTCCTGAACCGGGGCATCGAGGTCTATCTTCCCCTCCTCTACCAGCTTGAGGATACCCACCGCGGTCATCGGCTTGGTAATCGAAGCCAAGCGGTAAGCGGTTTCCGGCTTTGCCCTCACCCCGTTTTCGAGATCGGAATAGCCGAAGCCCTTGGCGTAGAGGAAATCGCCCTTCTGAAAGGCGATGGAGATACCGGGAATCCTGTCCGCCCTCATCTCTTTGGCGACAAATTCCTCGAACGCCTTTATCTCCGCCCGATATTTCCCCTTCTCCTTGGCGGGGCTGGATGGGCTGAAAAGAAAAAGAACCAAAATTATCCCAATACACCTTTTACCCCATCGTCTCATCGGCTTACTCCTTTCTTCTCAAGGTAACGATATTCCTATCAGGAGAAGGACATCCTCCTCCGTTTGATGATCCCCCATAGCCAGATAAGGATACCGCCGATAAGGGTAATGAGGAAAACGGCGAGCGAGATGTAGAAAGCACGATACTCATATTCCTTAAACGAACCGACCGCAACCTCGAGCCAGAAGAGGACGAAAAGGAGCCAACCGATCCAGAAAAGCCAGGCATACCAAGGTCTTTTACGAATGCGGATGGTTAGGTAGGAATCTTCCTTTTTCATCGTTTACTCCTTGCCCATAGTGGTGTCTATCCCATATTCGGGAAGATCAAGATACCACCATTTTGCCGGGTCTCTCTTCTCTCCATAGCCGAAGGCTCGGTCCATAAAGGTGTAGAAGCGATCGAGGGAGGAGAACTTGGCACTGCTCGCCTTGACTATGGAGTGGATCATCGTCTTATCCTTCTTCGCCCAGGGGCAGACAACGAGACAGATGCTGCAACCGGAGGTGCTCTCCTGCCAATAGGCTAAGCACTCGGGGGCATTCTCGAACCAAGCCTGATGCCCTGGGTTATTCCATTCACCCTGAACCTCGAAATCGGGCTCGTCCTTAAATGAAAGAGCCTTCGAGGGACAGGCTTCGGCACATCTCTTGCACACCTTGCAGAACTCAAGTAAACCGAAGCTTATCGGCTTATCGCAAGCCATCGGAAGATCGGTGATCACCTTAGCTAAGCGAACCGCAGGACCATACTCCGGGGTGATGAGACGGTTGGTCCTTCCGAGCTCGCCCAATCCTGCATCGACCGCGATGGCAACGCTCGATCCGAGATCGTTCACACTGGGGATGGCGACATAACCGAGCCCCCGGATAAACTCCGCTAAAGCACCCACTAAGAATTCGCATCGACTGTAGCCCAAGGAAGATGCAGCACTGCTTATGGCAGTGGGATAGCAGTGCAGGTTATCGAGCGACATCTGGACGCTAAGGGCGATGGCGTACTTGCACTTATCGGGAATGACGATCTTCTTATCATCCTCGTATGGCTCATCGACCTTCTCGAAAACGATCTCCTTGCCCCGCTCTCTGGCGTAGATGTGTCTCCGATCGAGCTTGGTTATCCCTACGGTAGCAGCGCCAAAGAAGCGAGCAGCTGCCTTCACCAACTGGGCTGCCTCCTCAGGAGATCCTTGATACTTCTCCACCCCCCGCTCCTCGGGCCTCCTCGCAAAGAGACGGGTCCAGGAACGAAGCCCCCTGTTTAAGCCACCGGTATTGGAGAGCACCCAGGCAGCATCGGCAAGCGCCCTGTCCTCGAGGCGATAACCGGGCCGTTTCTCCTGAAAGTACTTGGCGGTCCGCTCCCTATTTATCTTCCTCAGCTTCATCGCCCGCTCGATCCCCACATACTTCACAAAGGAGCCGAAGACATTCTTCTCCGGATCGAACCTCTTATAGACCGTATCGTCGATCGCCAGAACCGGTTTATCGAGCTCCTTCACCCACCAGGGATGCTCAAACCCCTCTTTCTCATCTCCCCCCCGGGCAAGATCGAGAGGAGAGGAAAGCCTTCCAGCGATAGCAGCACCCCCTCCTGCCAGGCTGTACTTGAGGAAGTCCCTTCTCCTGATCTTATTACTCATAAAATGCCTCCCTTCCCTTAAGATGAAAGAGATTACACCTTATCTCTGAAGTTATAGCACACTACCTTTTTTGAATTAAAGGGAAAATAATTAAGGAAAGCTGTCTCAAAACTTCCGCTTTGGGCTGTCTATTCCATATTCGGGAAGGTTCATCCGCCACCACCTGGCAGGATCCCTTCTCTTCCCGTAGAAGAGCTTGTCCATAAGGATGAAGAATTTGTTGAAAAGGGTCGTCTTGGCGATGGTCGCTTTAACCACCGAATGGAAAAAGGTATCCTTCTTCGTCCAGGGGCAGACAGAAAGACAAAGACTACAATAAGAGCCCGACATATGCCAGTAGGCATAACAGCTAACCCCGTTTTCGAACCAAGCCTGATGCCCTGGGTTGTTCCACTCCCCTACCACCTCGAAGTCGGGCTCATCCTTCATCGAGATCGCCTTTGGCGGGCAGGCTTCGGCACATAGCTTGCACTCTTTGCAGAACTCGAGGACGCCAAAGCTTATCGGTTTATCGCAAGCCATTGGGAGATCGGTGATCACCTTGGCTAACCGGACCATCGGACCGTATTCCGGGGTGATAAGGAGGTTGTTTCTTCCAAGCTCACCCAATCCTGCATCGACCGCAATGGCAACGCTTGATCCAAGATCATTCACGCTGGGAATGGCAACATAGCCCAATCCTCGGATGAACTCCGCCAGGGCGCCTACCAGAAACTCACATCGGCTGTAAGCAAGGGAGGTTCCCACATCCCCTATTACCGAGGGACAACGCTTGATATTGGCGTAGGGCATCTGAATGGCGAGGGCAATGGCGTATTTACATTTTTCCGGGATGACGATCTTTCTTCCCGGCTCCTCGTACGGCTCATCCACATCCTCGAAAACGATGTCCATTCCCCGCTCTCGGGCGTGGATGTGCCGTCGGTCAAGAAGGGTTATTCCAACGGTGGCAGCGCCGAAGTAGCGAGCAGCAGCTTTGACCAGTCGCGCTGCCTCCTCGGGGCTCCCCTCGTATCGCCTAACCCCGCGCTCCTTGGGCGTTTCTACGAACATCCGCTTCCAGGAGCGAAAACCCTTGTTGAGATCACCGGTCCTCTCAAGGAGCCAGCTTGCATCTTCGAGCGCCCTATCTTCGAGACGGTAACCTATTAGCTCCCTCCGGCAGTGCTCGGCAATCACCTCCCTCTGCACTCGCAGAAGGTCTTTATACTTCTTCTCCCCGATGTATCGCTCAAACGCCTCGAGCACATTCTTGCTCTGGTCGTACCTCTTATACACCTTATCGTCTATGGCGAGACGGGGGCTATCGATCTCCTCCACCCACCAGGGAAGACCAGCCCTCCTCTTATTCCATCGAACCCCGGAGATCTTCCCCATCGAACTTCTCGTGAACTCCTCTACCTTCTGTCCATCGCCCATTGGATATATCCTCTGAGCCTTACCTTTGATAAAACTGCCTTTTTAAAACTATAGTTTACCCAATGAGATTATCTAAATCAAGCACCCGATCTTGAAAAGTCCAGTTTCAACCACCAGTTTTAGGAAATCCTTTGAAACGCCGTCTTATTTCAGCCGCAAGGGAATGGGCGAAAAGCCCTTTCGCTTTAGCCAAAGCCATCGCCGAACACTTTAGGGGTATCGTCCCTTCGAACGCCTCCTTCAACCTTTCTTCCAAAAAGTCAAGCTTTCGGCGTTGTAAACCCATAAAGGAAAGCCCAGCATTCCACCGAAAACATAAAAATTAATTGCTTCCCCGTTTTGGGTTGTGCTATAGTTTTACAAAAGATGCTATTTACTAAAATAGAAGTTCTAATGGGAGAAAGGTCGATGAAAAGACTGAACTTTCTTACCTGCTTATCTCTCTTTCTCCTTATTCTATCTGGTATTGCCTTTGCACTGGAGAACCCCAAAACCGCGGTAGTCGAGTTCCAAAACAAGACCAAATGGAGGACGAAGGGTTTCGAAAGCGATGTCACCGAGCTCTTTATCTACAAGCTGAACAAAACCGGACACTACGAGCTACTCCCCAAAGAAGATGTCACAAATGCCCTAAAGGAGAGCGGAATCGCCGGAAACATCTACCTCAGGAGGGGGGAGGCAGTAGCCCTCGGGAAGAAGCTCGGGGCAAGGCTGGTGATGACTGGAAAGATCGAGAAGATGAAGTTGGAGGAAAGATCCGCCAATGTCCGCCTAATCAGCCCCCAGGGTGGTGGTGGAATGCCCCCTAATCCCCCAACTGATCTGGAACGAAGAAAAATCCTCCTTAAATGCAAGATAAAGGTCAAGGTGGTCGATGTGGAGAAGAATAGGGTCATCTGGGAGGGAAAGAAGAGTGGAGAGACTGCGGTACACGGATTTACCACCCTGAGGATGAAAGCAGAAGAAGAGGTAAACAAGAAGGATATCGCTCGCCTGCTGAACGAGGTGCTGGATAAGATCATAAAGGAGATAGAAAAGAAGACGAACTATCTTCGAAAAGCCTCGTAACCTAAGGAGAGAAGATGATTAAAAGAGCTTTTCTTCCTATTTTTCTCCTTCTCCTTTGCTCTTTCCTCCCTGCTCTTGCCTCACCCCCTACTCGAACCGTAGTGGTCGAATTTGCCAACAAGACAGATTGGTGGGGGGAAAGATACGGCACCCACACAGCGGATATGCTGATCAACCGGCTTCGAAGAACCGGCCACTACAGTTTCCTTCCCCGGCGGGAGATCCGCCGCGCCCTTAGGGCAAGAAGCCTTCCCCAAAATATCTACCTGAAGAAGGATATTGCGGTGGAGATAGGGGAGGAGTTGGGTGCAAGATTGGTGATAACGGGGAGGATCGAGAGTATCAAGGTCATCAAGTATTACCGCTATGTTCCGGCACCACCACCGCCACCACCTTACAAGAGACGCTTCCCTCCGCCCCGGAGAAGGGTGGTAGAGAAGAACATCGCCACGCTCAGGGTAAAGATTAAGGTGAGGATCGTCGATACCCTGAGGAATAAGACCATCTGGGAGGGAACGAAGAGCGGAGATGTCACCTTCCCCAAAGGGGTGCTCTACCGTCCAGGACCAAAGGGGAAATGGATGGCTGATGTGGCAGAAAGGATCGTAAACGAAGCCCTGGATAAGATCGCTTACGAGATCGAGAAGAGAACGGAATACCTGAGAAAATAGGAGAAAAAAAGGAGCTTATTCCTGAAGAACGCTTAAAGCGAGATTGAGGTCCCCGCGGGAGATAACATCTACCCCGGGGACATTTTTATCCTCCTTGAACCCTGAAAGGAGCTCCTTGGCTATTCTTATCCCCTCCTCCCTGTCATCTTCCGCTTTCTCTATCCTCCTTTTCACCTGATCGGGCATCCTGATCGGATCCACCCGGCCCAATTTTTTCTCGATAAATCTGATCGTGCTCCTATCCGGTATGGGTATGCTGGGAAGGATGGGAACCTCTCTTCCCAAATAATCGAACGCCTGCTGGCAGAAGGAGCGATAACTTGCGATATCGAAGCACATCTGGAGGATGACATACTCTGCACCGGAGGCGAACTTCGCCTTAAGCGCTTTGAGCTCCTCCTTTATCTCCTCCCGGTACTGGTTCGCCACCACCCCGATGCAGAAGTCGGTCGGTTTGATCCTCGCCTTGCGGAAGATATTTATCCCCTGGTTCATCTCTTTTATCCTCGCCACCAGCTGCGAGGCATAGCGGTAATCGCATTTTTCCGGCTCAAACCCATCTCCTCGCATCACGAGGAGATTGTCGATCCCGAACATCGCCGCAGTGGTGCAGAGGCTATACGCCATCTCCTCGCTCCTGCCCACCCCCCTGAGGGTGAGATGGGGGATGAAGTTCGTCCTCACCGAGGGATCGCTTAGGAGGTTGGCAGCGGTCATTATCGAGTTTGCCGAGCCCGGCTTCGAGGTGAGGCTGATGAAGTCGGTACGATCCTGGATTAAGCGAATATCCTCCTTCAATCTCTCGAGCGAGGAGTCGATCGGAGGGAGGAACTCGACGATGGTGATGAACCTTCCCTTTTTCAAGAATTCCGACACCTTCATCCTTATTCTATCCCCTCATCCTGGATGTATCTTTTCCCCTCCTTGAGGGAGCGTTCTGCCTTGATCAGTTCTTCGGTGATATAGGCGATGTGTCTCAAGCCATTCCTCGTCTCGCTCACCAATCCCTGGTTTATTATCGAGTTCGCGATATCGAGCGCCGATCTCCCGGTGATCACCCGGTCGAGTATGTGATGGTAATTGTAGTGCCTGACCACGATCTCCCCCTTATCCTCGTCCACGGTGATGTAGAAGTAGCCCGCGGGATCGAAGTCCTTCCTCTTGAGATAAGTCCTTTTAGCAGCTATGGTTGGGACATCGAGGAGGTTGTTCCTCGCCTTTACCATATTCTCCATCTTCTTAAATGCGGATTCTCTCTTAAGATATCTAAATCCGCAATCGGGCTTGATGATCAACCGTTCCTTGCCCAGCTTCTCTATGGCGTACCCTATCCTCTCCTCGATCTCGGCGACCGATTCCACCCGGTTGCTCTTATTGTCTACGCAACCGTACCCTATCTTACCGCTGAACCCCGAATCCGCCACCACATCGAGGAGCTCCGGGCGCTCGGTGAACTCATGATCGAGGATATCAAAACCGAGCTCCACCAACCGGTCGAATATCGGGGCGACATCACCGCAGACATGGAGAGCGAACTCCTTATCGATGCCATCACGGAGGAGGTCGACCAGCTCCCGAGCAAAATCGGGGAAATCAACGGAAAATACCGGCTCATCCACCTGAACATAGACGATATCGGGAACAGCCAGGATAACCTCGCGAAGCTCCTCATTGAGGATTCGGGCGAAATCGAAGGCGAGCTCCCGGTAATCGGAATAGGCGGTGTGGACGAACTCACAATTCATCGCCAAGGTATAGGGTCCGGTGATGATCGCCTTCAAACTGGCATAAGGGGGTATCAGCTTCCTCGCATACTTCACATCCTCCACCATTATGGGACCCCGCCTTACCAGCTTCCGCTCGGCAACCGGCTTCCCCCGATCCCTTATCCCGGCGATCTTGCTGGTGAAGATCCGCACCATATCGCTTCTCAACTGGGACCCATCTGAGATGATATCTATGCCCGCCCGCAATTGATCTTCTATATACATCTCGGCGAGCCTCAAGAAGGGATCGATGAACTCACCGGTCTCAACCGCCCGGTAATAGGCGGAGACCGACTCCTCCTTGCTCGGCTTCAAGGGGTAGCTTCCCTGTAAGGTGGTCTCCATCATGGCAGCTTCACCCCCGGATGATCCTCGCATCCCGGCTCAAGCCCGAACCTTCCATTCTCCTTCAGGGTGATCTTATCGAACATAGCGGTGGAGATCACCTTCGCCTCATCGAGATAGCTAAGTCTGCCGTAGAATATGAAGTCCGCTCCGTGGTCGATGGCGATGGCATCGAGGATATCGGTACAACTGCGATAGATGCCTCGCCACCTCTCCCCATCCTCCTTCTTTATCTCCTTGAGGTAGGTCCAGCTCTCGGGCAGGTTGCAGGGAGCACATCCTACAGGATAGCCCGTTTTCTGCTTCAGGACCACGATGGTGGTGAGGAACAGATCCCCCTCCATAACCATCGGGGCAACCCCAGGATCGAGGAGGATGTTGCTAACCCCGTGCTCCTCAAGCCGTTCGATCAACCCAGGTTCATCCCCCCCACCGCTTGCTACCTCAAGAGCGCCGTTAACGGTGGGGTTGGCGGAATTGAAGGTGAGAAGAAGGGCATTTTTTATCCCGTTTTCCTGCATCATCTTAAGCTCCTCATCCGAGGAGGCGATGTTCACCGAATTGTATATTACCCGGGAGGAAAGACCCTTCCTCTTAAGGAATTCAAAGACCTTCTTCTTAAGCCCCAGACTCCCGGTGGGCATATCGACGAAAAAGGGAAGATCGGTATTGTCCGCCACGAAGCTTATCCTCTCCTCCGCATCCTCCTCATTTCTCACGAAGAGGTCCACCAGGCAGGGGATGGCGAACTCCTTCCGGTAGTCCGCGAGCTTCCTTATCCTTTCCGCCATTTCCCGATCGAGCTCGTCCCTGGACCTTATGCCACCTATGAGAACCGTAGGATACTCGCCGGGTTGACCCCCGAAGTGAACCCCGCCGATCTCGAATACCTTCATCTCATCCCGGTTGAAGTACACTATTTTACCTCCCTTACCCATAGTTCATCGGTGATGGAAAGGAAGGGGTCGATAACGACCTCTCCTCCCGGAACATCCACGCTACCAAGCTTCTTGAAGGTTACATAAAACGGTCCCTCAGGGATGGGCTCCTTCTTTGGTCTTTTCTCTATCTCCCTGAGGATGACCTCGGGATCGGTTTCCCCGATCATCTCGATGAGCTCCACCTGCCTCCGCAGACGATCTATCACCTCCTCGATCTCATCCGCCTCCAGCGGTATGGTGGGGTCCGCTGCCCGGGTTCCCTTCACCTTGATCCTCTCCCCATCGACGACAACGCCATTACGGTAAAGGGAGACGAGCGAATCCCCGGAACAATGCCCCTTGGTCTCGAGACCGCAGACGAAGAGGTACCTTATCCTCGAGTTAGCAAGCACATTCGCCACCACATAGGAGACCCCGAGGTTCTCGGTCATCATCTTGCCGTAGATGGCGACCCGCTCCGAGCGGGAAAGATCGATCTCCGACCTTATGGTGACCACCGCGGTATCCCCGAGAAGATGGGCGAGCTCATAATCCCCTATCTTGAGCTTCCACTCCTCGCCATCCTTAATCTCAACAAGCCTATACCCGGGCTCCATAACCAAACTCCACTCAAGAAAAACCCCCCCCTTACGAAAGATTTATCATATCACAAACAGGGAATCCTATCACATCTTTTTGTTGTCCGAACCCGGCTAACCCCTCTTCATCCTGCCGGGAACGATGCCAAAGAAAATGGCAAAAATATCTTTTTACTCGACAGAAAAGTGGTAGAATTAGCAAGGTGGTCAATTATATTGACCAAAAGGGAGATGATTATAATGAAATATAACAATATTTTGCAAACGATAGGAAACACACCTCTGGTTAAGATAGGAAAGATCGATACCGGAGGAAGTGAGATATACGCCAAGATCGAAGCGAGGAACCCGGGAGGAAGCGTAAAGGATAGGATCGCCCTCGCTATGATCGAGGATGCGAAAAAGAAAGGGATACTCAGGAAGGGGGATACCATCATCGAACCCACCTCGGGGAATACCGGCATCGGCATCGCGATGGTCGCTGCTTACAAGGGGTATAAGGCGGTCTTCACTATGCCCGAGACGATGAGCGTCGAGAGGAGGAAGCTCCTTCGCTTCCTTGGGGCGGAGATAATCCTTACTCCGGGGAAGCTCGGGATGAAGGGAGCAGTGGAAAAAGCAGAGGAGCTGGTGCGGACGAAGGGCTACTTTATGCCCTCTCAGTTCGAAAACCAGGCAAACCCAAAAATCCACGAGGAGACAACAGGACCGGAGATCATCGAGGCGATGGGAGGAGAAAGGCTCGATTACTTCGTCTCCGGGGTGGGAACAGGGGGAACGATAACCGGCGCGGGAAGAGCCTTGAGAAGGAAGTACCCCCAGGTCAAGATAGTTGCGGTTGAGCCGGAAGGATCCCCGGTCCTCTCCGGAGGAAGCCCGGGACCACATAAGATCCAAGGGATAGGGGCAGGTTTCATCCCCAGGGTCTATGATCCTGAGGTGGTGGACGAGATAATAAGGGTAAGCGATGAAGATGCGATCAAGACTGCCCGGAAACTGGCTAAGGAGGAGGGGATTTTAGCCGGCATCTCCTCCGGTGCCAGTATGTATGCTGCTTTAACCATAGCGAGAAGCAAAAGGGGTAAAAGGATAGTAGTCATCCTCCCCGATACCGGTGAACGCTATCTCTCTACCGAGTTATTCGAGGAATAAGGCAAGGAGAAAGAGATGTTTGAGGTAATAAAGACTGCTTACAGGAAAGACCCTGCTCTAAAGGGTAAGCTCGGCTATCTCGAGGTCCTGCTCTATCCTGGTGTTCACGCGATAATCCTCCACCGGATCGCCCACTTCTTCTGGAGGTTGAGGATACCGCTACTCCCCCGGCTCATCTCCCAGATCAGTCGGTTTTTCACCGGGATCGAGATCCACCCCGGAGCGAAGATCGGGAAGAGGTTCTTCATCGATCACGGTATGGGGGTGGTGATCGGCGAGACAGCGGAGATCGGGGACGATGTTATGATGTACCACGGGGTCACCCTCGGGGGGCACGGCTGGTGGCGCGACGAGAAGGGGGCGAAGAGGCATCCCACCATCGGGAACAATGTTATCCTTGGGGTTGGCTGTACCGTGCTCGGTCCGGTGAAGGTGGGGGATAACTCGAAGATCGGCGCCGGTGCCATCGTAACCCACGATGTTCCGCCAAATTCGGTGGTGGTCGCCCCGTTAGGGAAATATGTGGTGAGGGCAGGAAAGAAGGTAGAGCGGATAAGACCCTTTGAGCCGCAGGAGCCCGAGTTCTACCTCAACCAAAAATAATTAACCCCTCCTACCCCCATCTTAAAAAGAACATCCCTTTTAAAAAAGCAGAAACATTAAAATAAGGGAAGAGTTCCTTCCCCAATCGCCACCGCGCACTCTGGAAATAGATAGCTCTACCCGCCGACACTCTTGAAGTAGTCTCTTGTATAGAAGGCTACTTTTTCTGGAATTTTCCTTCTTTTATTGAGTTTTTGAATATTCTTGATTATAATGTAATCAATTGTGTTGTTTTACCCAGCGTTAAAGGAGAAGTCCTATGAAAGAGAAGGCTCTTACAGTAAAACAGGTTGCTGAATATCTACAGGTGAATGAGAGAACTATTTATAAA